>CABZTA010000047.1 GCA_902528485.1 uncultured SAR86 cluster bacterium | reverse complement strand
TTAAAATCAAATATAGTTCTTCTAAGGTGGCTTATCTCTGAAGGATACGGAGATGCTAGGACTTTAGAAAGAAGAGCTCAGAAAATGGAGCAATGGATTAAAAATCCTATCTTACTTAAACCGGATGATGATGCTAAATATGCAGCAACGATTGAAATTGATCTAAACGAAATAAAAGAACCTCTTTTAGCCTGTCCAAACGATCCAGATGACATAAAAACACTTTCTGAAATTGGAGAAGATAAAATTGATGAGGTATTTATTGGTTCTTGTATGACAAACATTGGCCATTTTAGAGCTGCTGGAAAACTCTTAAAAGATTCATCTTCGCTGCCAACAAGATTATGGATTTCTCCTCCTACTAGAATGGATAAGTTTCAACTTGAGCAAGAAGGCTTCTATGATATTTTTAAAAAAGCAGGTGTAAGAACTGAAGTTCCAGGTTGTTCTCTATGCATGGGTAATCAAGCAAGAGTTGAACCAAATTCAACCGTTGTCTCAACTTCAACAAGGAACTTTCCGAACAGACTAGGAGATGGGGCTGATGTATATCTTGCATCGGCAGAACTTGCTGCAATTTCATCTATATTAGGAAAACTTCCTAACAACGATGAATATCAAAGTTTCATGTCTGAGATCAATACTATGTCTGCTGATATTTTCCGGTACATGAATTTTAACGAGATTAAAAGTTATAAGGATGCTGCCGATAATGCAAAGCTTCCGGCTGTTACTATTGAGTCAAGTTAGATTTTATTTAAATCAGATCTCATGACTTCAAGATTTTCTAAGTATTCAGAAGAAACTTGGTCATCTAAATATTGTCCATCAAAAATAGAAGTTTCAAAATTCTCTATATCTTTATTTCCTTCTTTAGCGCTTCTTATTAAATCTTCTAAATCTTGATAAACCAACCAATCGGCTCCTATGTAAACGGCAATCTGATTTTCATCTTTTTGATGGGCAATCAGCTCAGAAGTTGCAGCCATATCAATTCCATAAACATTTTGAAATCTAATTGGCGGTGCTGCTGAAGCAAAAAAGACTTTTTTTGCTCCTGCATCTCTGGCCATTTCTACTATTTGCTTACTCGTAGTTCCTCTAACAATTGAATCGTCTACTAGAAGAACATTTTTTCCTTCAAATTCCATAGTAATTGGATTTAGCTTTCTCTTTACTGATTTTCTTCGCATTTCTTGTTTTGGCATGATGAAGGTTCTTCCGATGTATCTATTCTTCACAAAACCTTCTCTGTAAGGTAAACCAAGTTTCTTTGCTACTTCGTTTGCTGATGTTGTGCTACTTTCAGGGATAGGTATCACCACATCAATTTCGTGTTCCGGATACAAGCTGAGTATTTTTTCACCAAGGTAAGTGCCCATTCTTTGTCTAGCTTTATGGACAGATACTTTATCAATAACTGAGTCAGGCCTGGCTAAATAAACGTATTCAAAAATACAAGGGCTATGCTTTACTGACTGTTGATAATTAGATCTACTCATTTTTCCTTCTTTTGAAATAAAGATTGCCTCACCAGCTGCTAAGTCATCAATGACCTTAAAATCAAGTGCGTCAATTGCTGCGCTTTCGGAAGCAATCATATACTCTGCCCCCATAAGATCCTCGTCTCTCTTTCCTAATATTAAAGGTCTTATTCCATGAGGGTCTCTAACTGCTACTAGTCCCACATCATTGATCATAATTATTATCGAATATGCTCCAGATAACCTTGATTGCATTCTCGTAACAGCTCCAAAAATTTCTTTTTTTGAAGGTTGAACACCTCCAATCTGTTGCAGTTCATGGGCAAAAATATTGAGGATTACTTCTGAATCTGAATTTGTATTCAAATGCCTTCTATCAGTCTCAGCAAGTTCCTTGCATAGAGAACTTGTATTCACTAAATTCCCATTATGAACAATACTTATACCGTATGGTGAATTCACATACATAGGTTGAGCTAATTCCCTTGTGGCTCCTCCGGCTGTGGGATACCTAACA
>CABZTA010000046.1 GCA_902528485.1 uncultured SAR86 cluster bacterium | reverse complement strand
TCGGATTTGCCTTCTTTACCTGAAATAAATATTTCTACTGAATCTACCATGCCATTACCTTTGGAGGATCCAGACCAAAATTCCATTGAGGGAAATGAGATAATCCAGTGAAAGAAAGAATCCAAAAGGTTCTTTCTGATTCAGGCATCGCATCTCGGCGGCAGATAGAAAAGTTCATTCAAGAAAAAAGAATCTTTGTTGGTGACAGACTCGCCAAACTTGGAGAGAAAATTTCAAAAGAAGATCAAATTTTCCTTGATGGAAAAAAAATTACTCTAAATGTTAATAATAAGTTAAGAATATTAGCTTTAAATAAACCTGAAGGGTTTGAATGCACTAGATCAGAAAAAAGCCCTAAGAAAAAAATATTTGATTTGTTGCCACCTGAAAAAAACTTCAGATGGATATCAGTAGGTAGATTGGACTTAAACACTTCAGGCCTTCTTTTGCTAACAAACAATGGCCAAGTTGCCAATCAACTAATGCATCCCTCATCAATGCTTGATAGAGAATACATTGCTCGTATAAGAGGGGAAGTTGAACCAGCTGATATAGATAAATTAAAAAAAGGTATTCAAATTGATGGAAATAGAATGAAATTCAATGATTTAGTTGAAGGCAGGATAACCAAATCTCACTCTTGGTTTGCTCTTGTTATACAAGAGGGAAAAAATAGAGAAGTCAGAAAGCTATGGAATGCATTAGGCTACGAAGTAAGTCGCCTCAAGAGAGTAAGATACGCAAATATTTTTTTACCCTCAACGTTAAAGCAGGGCTATTATAAAGAACTGAGCCAAAAAGAAATTGATAACTTAATTAAGAATCTCTCCTAGGGATTTAATTTTAACAACATCATTTAAATCCTCATCTTTAATGGAGTTATTATGATAGCCATATTCTGCAAATATAAATGAAGTTTTCGCACGTTTTGATGCTTCGAAATCTTTGAAATGATCTCCAAAAAAGAGAGTATTTTCAGGAGAACAATTTAACTTCTTCATAGCTAAATTTATACCGCTTGGATCGGGTTTTCTTCTGTTCTCAGTATCTTCTGGAGAGATAACTATATCTGCCATTTCATTCCATTTATAAGAATTTGAGATTTTATCAGTGAGGAATTTAGGTTTATTTGTAACTATCCCCCACTTTTTATTATTATCTTTGATGAATTTTATGAGTTCTTCAAAGCCTCCAAATGTTATGGAGTCAGTACATATTTTTTCGTACTCCTCAATAAGCTCTTTCCTTAGACTTTCGAAATTAGCATGATTATCTGAAATTGAGAATCCAAGTGAAATCAAGGCTCCAGCACCCTCAGAAACAATTTGTCTTACAGATGAAAATTCTTTTTCAATTAACTTCTTTTGCTGAAGTAAAAAATTAAGAGATAAATGAAATTCTTTAGCAGTATCCAGAATGGTGCCATCCAAATCAAAGAGGTACAGTTCTATATCACTGTGGTTTATGAGCATGAACTAAATAGTTAACTGTAACATCATCACCTAACCAATAGTTGCCTGAAAGTGGGTTATAGCTCATTCCAATGATTTCTTTAACTTCTAACCCTGAATTTGTCATAAAACCATGAAGTTCTGATGGTTTTATGAACTTATTAAAATCATGGGTGCCTTTGGGTAATAAGTTAAGAATGTACTCAGCACCAATAATTGCAAACAGAAAGGATTTTGGATTTCTATTGATAGTTGAAAAAAACACCTCGCCTCCCGGTTTACATAAATCTGAGCAAGTCTTCACGAGCAATTCAGGATCGGGAACATGTTCAATAGCTTCAAGACAAGAAACGACATCAAAAGCTTTTTTATCAAGAAGCAAGCTTTCAGCTTCTCCAAGAATGTAGCTTATGTCCTTGTTGTTTTTTGAAGCATGAAGTTTCGCTGTTTCTATTGCAACTTCTGATATATCAACTCCTGTGACTTGAGCTCCAAAATCGTACAAAGCTTCTGCTAATAATCCACCACCACAAGCAACATCAAGAACCTCTAAATTATTTACGGTTTTTTTGTCATTAATATAATTCGAACGTAAAGGATTAATTTTGTGAAGAGGTGCAAATTTTCCAGAAGGATCCCACCACTCTTCTGCTATTTTATTAAACTTATCTTTTTCTACT
>CABZTA010000045.1 GCA_902528485.1 uncultured SAR86 cluster bacterium | reverse complement strand
CTGACAGCGTTCCTGGTTATTTTAAGATTAAATTAAAAGTATACGGAAGAGGAAACGAAAGTTGCTTAAACTGCGGAGAAATTCTTAAAGAAATTAGAATGAACAACAGGAGCACAGTCTTCTGCTCAAGTTGTCAAAGCTAATCATTGATCTTCTGGTTAAGAGCTTCTAAAGTCACTGGATCAACAAACCTATCAACATCTCCACCCATTGTAGCAATTTCTTTCACTAAACTAGATGAAATGTAAGAGTACTCTTCCTTAGGAGTAAGGAAGACGCTCTCAATATCAGGACTCATTGCCCTATTCATATTTGCTAATTGAAATTCGTATTCAAAATCTGCTACTACCCTTAAACCTCTGATCAAGATATTCGCATTATTTTCTTTGGCGAAGTTAACCAATAAACCAGAAAAACCAATCACTTCTACCTTGGGATCATCAGAAAATATTTTATTTCCTATCTCAATCCTCTCTTCAAGAGTAAACATAGGTTTCTTAGAATCGCTGGAAGCAATAGCGATTATTACTGAATCGAAAAGCTTACTTGCTCTTTTTACCAGATCTACATGCCCCATAGTCATAGGATCAAAAGTCCCAGGATATACCGCTCTCTGCATATGGATATTATAAACGATAGTTAAGAAATATTACCTGAGGTCTGAGAAAAGTTTTGCAAAGAGATCAACTTTATCCCAATCAGTGAATTCATGAGTTTTGCTCAGATCCTTTGGGCCTTTAGTTAAAAACATAATAAAAAGAATTATGTATTTATCAAAGAAGTTGTATTTGGGGTAATCTACCACTCCTGCAAAAACTTCAATGAGATCAGGCTTAAAGGAAATTTTTTTTAATAATTTTATTAAGTATGGATTATTTTTAGGTTTATTTTTTCCTTCCTTTCTTGCAACTACGTTGACGCTAAAAAAAGCTGTTTTCTTTCTAATCAAAACTTCCGAGTGTGAATTAAAAAAATCTAGTAAATTTCGTCTATATTTGCCATATCTTATACTTGCTCCTACAAGAATTTTGTCAGCCTTTTCAATGTGGTCATCTCCTAGGTCATCCAGTGAAATTAATTCATAATCATCACTAGAATTAAGCTTTGATAATATTCTCTCTGAAATTTTTTTTGTATGACCGTCTACAGATGAGTAAATAATAAGCCCTTTCATCAGTCCCACTTTGCTGTTGGAGGCATAGACATGAGAATTGCTTCAGTCGAGCCACCAGTTTTTAATCCAAATAAAGTTCCCCTATCCCAAATTAAATTAAACTCCACGTATCTTCCTCTTTTTATAAGTTGTAGATCTTTCTCTTCTTCAGTCCAAGAAAGATCTTTTTTATTTTTAACAATTTGCGTAATTACTTGATGAGTAGATTTACCGACTTGTTTTATAAAATCAAAGTCTCTTTCCCAATTATTTGAATTAATATGATCAAAGAAAATCCCTCCGGCTCCTCTAGGTTCAGACCTATGGCCCAAATAAAAATATTCATCACAATTTTTTTTATATTCATCATAAGCATCTTTTCCATAATCGCTGCAGGCATCTTTCATATAATTATGAAAAAGATTGATTGCCTCTTCATCAGACAGAGTTGGAGTTAAATCTGCCCCACCTCCAAACCAAGATTCTCCTGTAACAAGAAATCTTGTATTGAAATGAAATGCAGGAATTTTTGGTGAATTCATGTGAGCAACTAGGCTAATCCCAGTTGCAAAATATTCTGGAGAACCTTCCGTACCTTTTATTTGCCCTCTAAAGTCTTCTTGAAACTTTCCTGAGACAGTCGAAATGTTAACCCCAACTTTTTCAAAAACCTCGCCTTTCAAGATACTTATTTCACCGCCACCTGAGTGTTTATGTGGCCACGATTTCCTTTCAAAGCTAAATTTATTATCCTCAATCAATTCAAAAGAAGAGCAGAAAGTATCTCTTAAGTCTCGAAACCAATTTGAAGCCAATTCTTTTTTTTCTTTGATTTCCAATTTTTATTCACCAATTAAACTGATAAGAAAATCAACGTGATCATCATCGTCATTTAGGCAAGGGATATAATGAAAATTCTCTCCGCCAGCATCCTCGAAATATTCTTTATTTTCTATATCTATTTCTTGCAAAGTTTCTAAGTTGTCGACACCAAAACCTGGAGATACAACCTGAACAGATTTGATTCCCTTTTTAGGAAGAGATTTCATTGTTTCACTAGTATAGGGCTTCAACCATTCTGATGGACCAAATCTGGATTGAAAAGCAGTAATATAATCCT
>CABZTA010000044.1 GCA_902528485.1 uncultured SAR86 cluster bacterium | reverse complement strand
TCTCAATATTTAGCACCAGAAATGGTTTCAAGACTTGCTGAATCAAGTGAATCTTTAAAACTTGGTGGTGAGAGGAAGAATATGACTTTTCTTTTTTCAGATATTAGAGGTTTTACAGCTATTTCAGAAAGCTATAAATCTAATCCAGAAGAATTGACGGATTTGATTAATAATTTATTAACTGTTTTATCCAATGAAATTCTAAATAATAATGGAACAATCGATAAATACATGGGTGATTGTATTATGGCTTTTTGGAACGCTCCAACAGATCAAATTGATCACACAGACTTAGCGCTAAAAGCATCATTTGATATGGAGAAAGCTCTTCATGAATTTAATATTAATTTTAAGAAGGATAAAGGAATGGAGCTGAAGATAGGGATTGGAATTAATACTGGGGAATGCATAGTTGGAAATATGGGTTCCGAGAAAAGGTTTGATTACACAGTATTAGGAGATCCGGTGAATCTTGCCTCAAGATTAGAAGGACAATCTGGTACCTATGGATTTCAAAGGATTCTTGGTGCAAACACAGTAAATAATCTTCAAACTGATGCTTATCTATTTGAAGTTGATTTGATTCAAGTTAAAGGAAAAAGTGAACCTGTAAAAATCTATACATCATTTGATAATTTTTCTCTAGTTGATGACGCATTGATGGAATTTAAAAACGATCACAAAAGTTTTCTTCAAAGTTACAGAAATCAGCAATGGGAAAAAGCTTTAAATCTTTTAGAAAGATGGGAAGATAAAGTAGATGAGTTTGATTTATACTACGCTATTTTTAAGGGCAGAATTAAAGATTTAGAGGTCAATTTAGTCGATCCAAACTGGAATGGAGCATATGTCGCAACAACTAAGTAAAATATTTTTTCTTTTTTTGCTTTTACCATCGATTGCCTTTTCACAAACTATTGTGAACATAGAAGAGCTAAGAAATGAAGGCAAAGAAGGCTTTTTTGCAGGATTAGGTTTTGCTCTTAATGCCTCAAGAGGTAATAGAGATAGAGATTTTTACTCATTAGATTTGAGATTTGACTACAATTTAAATGATTTAGAAAACTTCATGATACTGAGAAAATCTGAGAGAAAAATGAATCAAAATGTTACGGACATTTCTCAACTGATTCATATCAGATCAGTATTTGATACTTACAATCAATACAATACTGAGTTTTTTATCCAATCAGCTAAAAATCCATTTAGATTATTCAGAGAAAGGAACTTATTGGGAACAGGCCTAAGGATGATCATCGACGATCAGATGAGATTTGGAGCAGGTGTCATTTATGAAGAGGAAACTGACCTTGAAAATTCAGTAACCGATACAACAAGATTTTCAGCCTATTTTCATGATAACTTTGAAGTTGCAGAAAATATAAATTTTAATACCACGATTTACTATCAACCTGGAGTGTCAGATTTCAGTGACTACAAAACAAGCTTTCTTATGGCCTTTAGCTTTAAAGTAAATGAAAAATTCAATATAAGCCTACAATATGACATTGCTTATGATTCCGACCCAATAAAAAATGCTGTGAGAGATGATCAAGGATTAAGTACTAAGTTTTCCTATTCGTTTAACTAACCTGTTCTATCAATGCTAATTTTTTCAAGTTCTTCAAAAAGATTAGGATACTCTTCCATCAAATCTTCTAGATCTTCTTTTGATAAAGAAAGCAATTTAACTTCTTCCAGAGAACTTATAGAGGCATTACGTAATTCTTTGGAAAGGATTCCCTTTTCTCCAAAGTAATCACCCTGCCCTAAAGTTACAGGAGATTCTATCTCTACCTGTACTGATCCAAATTCAATAATATACATACAATCTGCAGCATCGCCTTTCTCAATAATTTTTCGTTTTGCTGGATAAATTTCAGCAACTAATTTGTCATTAATTTTGCTTAATGCCCCTATTGGTAACATTGAAAATAAAGGAATACTTGAAATTGTTTCCATAGTGATAAGAAAATTTCTTTTTTGTATTTCCTCATAATAAGCCGAAGCTAGAATGGCAGCTGGCAGTGCAAACATTCCTATACCCAAGAACATAGTCATTGATGTTAGGACTTGCCCTAATGGAGATGATGGGGTTACATCTCCGTAACCAACGGTTGTCAAAGTTGCAATTCCAAACCACATTGAACTAACAATAGATCCAAAATATTCTGGATTGATGTCCCGCTCAATAAAATGAATTAGGGTCGAGAAAATTAACAAGACAGAAAAAACCATTATTTGAGAGCCCAGTAAGGCTAGACGCTGATTGTAAACTGTCCTTAACAATGTGTTGGTAGGAAGTAACATTTTATGGTTACTGTAAATTGAATAGGCTC
>CABZTA010000043.1 GCA_902528485.1 uncultured SAR86 cluster bacterium | reverse complement strand
CTTCCAGCCTGATTAATCAACTTATCAGCTAGATCTTCGACTATGTTAGAGACCCTTACGGACTCTTCCGAAAGCTCAATACAGTTTAATAAGGTTGGATCGAAGTCATAATGAAGGTCCAAAGCTTGGGGAGTTTGATACCAAAAAATTGGTTTTGCACAACCGACGACCATTAATAGAGAAAAAAGAAGAGAAAGTTGGAATATTTTTTTCATATGACCTCGAGTGACATTATATCTAATTTAAGAATCTTGAGTAGTGAGATTCTTATTTTTCTTTAGATTCTTCCTTAATGATAGCTGTAGCGGAAGCATCATTCTCATCCATGATTCCATCAGAACCGCCAGATTCAACATAAATAGATCTTGATGGAAAAGCAAATTCACTTCCGCTTGACCTGACTATGTTTATTATCTCGTAAACTAAATCCTCTTTGATGGTAGAAAATTCGGTAAAATTACAAGGATTAGTAAAACATAGAATTTGAACATCTATAGAGCTCGAATTGAAAGCAATGGTTTTTGCAAAAGATTCCTGTTTTTCATTAACTACTAAATCTTTATAGTCACTTAAGAATGTTTCTATCTTTGTGCAAATCTCTTTGAGTTGATCCAAAGTAGTAGAGTAGACCAGGTTAATTTTCCAATCTATTCTTCGATGATACATTTCTCCATGATTTATAACTTTAACGTCTGATAAATCTTTATTTGGAATAATCATTGGAGAAGTATTAAATAATCTGATGACAGTCGATCTGAAACCAATTTTATCTACCATGCCATGAAGATGTCCCTCTACTTCGATTCTATCCCCAGGCTGAAACCTATTCTCAGCTATTATTAAGATTCCAGAAATTAAATTTTTAAATAGGTCTTGTGCACCGAGCGCAACAGCAACAGAAAATAACCCCAGACCGGCGACTATTGGGCCTATTTGTATGCCAAATATGTCCAAGATAATAGCAAATCCTATAACCCAAACTAACACTCTGATTGCCCTTTCTAACCACATAGTCATTGCAGCAGTTAAGATGGTACTGTTAGACAACATTGAAAATAATGGTGAAACTGCGTTTGAAAAAACACTAAAAATTGTAAAAGCTAATGAGGCTTTGACTAGATTTTCTATGAATGTTCCTAAAGATCCTGCTAAGGGAAGATAAATACTGACCAAATACAAGGCTAGCGTGATAGGGATATAGCCAACTGGCTTTCTCAATGACTCAAAAACTACATCGTCTACTTCAGTTTCTGTTTTATCAGCCAAGCTTTCAACCCATTGAAAAACTCTGTTCACTACAAAAGCTCTTAAAATAAAAGCTACTGTTACTATAGAAATAGAAATAAATATTTCAGTTAAACCTATCCCTAGAAGTCCTTCTTCCCAAACTTCTGCTAGTAATTTAAAAAAGCCTTCCATTAGCTTCTCAGAAGAAGTGATCCATCATCAATACTTTTGAACCTGATATCAAATACGTCTTCAAAATATTTCTGATTATTTCTCCAAGGCGAATCTTCACCTTGTTTTGGGAATAAATGCATTGATCTCATTAAATATCCTGAAGTAAATCCATTGACAAAAGGATCCTCAGTACTCAGATCAATATCAGGATCGGGAATCGAATAAGAAATTTTTTTCTCTTCCATGTAATTAATTAATTTACACATAAATTCACAAGTAAGATCTGAACGTAAAGTCCAAGATGCATTGATATATCCAAAGGAGTTTATTAGATTAGGTACTCCTGAATACATCATTCCTTTATATGAGATTGTCTCAGATAGATCTATATCTTTACCGTCAACTCTTACTGAGGCTCCTCCAAGTAATTGAAGCTTGAGACCGGTTGCAGTGATTATGATATCAGCATCTATTTCTTCACCAGACTCCATTTTGATCCCCTTTTCTGAAAAGGCATTTATATGACCTGTTACGACAGATACACAACCTTCCTTTATTGCTTCGAAGAGATCTCCATTTGGAAGAGCACAAATTCTCTCATCCCATGGATTGTAAGTGGGAGTGAAGTGTTGTTTCACATATTCCTCTGGTAAATACTCTTTGACGACGTTCAATATGATTTCTTTTGTTCTTTCAGGATATTTGCGAGCTCTTTTGAATAAGGCTTGCTGAAACCAAACATTTCTTGTTCTTACAATGCTATAAGCCCATGAGCCAGGAAGAATTTTTTTTAAGAATGCGCCAAAAGCGTTAACCTCTGGAACAGGAAAATAATAGGTTGGAGAACGTTGAATCATTGTCACATGATCAGCATCTTTAGCCATTGCCGGAACAACCGTTGCTGCAGTTGCCCCACTTCCAATCACGGCTATTTTTTTTCCTATGTAAT
>CABZTA010000042.1 GCA_902528485.1 uncultured SAR86 cluster bacterium | reverse complement strand
TAGAAGGTGATATCCACGTTCTTGTTGCTGGATCTAATTGTTCTGGGGCAAAAGATCAAGCAACAAAAATATCAGGTGTATCAAAGGTTCTGGTAGCGGATTCTGAAGAATACGAACATTGCCTGGCTGAGAACATTGCGGACTTAATTGTTGCAATTTCTGCTGACTACACACACATACTTTCACCAGCAACAACTAATGGTAAAAATTTTATGCCAAGAGTTTCTGCACTTTTAGATGTTTCTCAAATATCTGATATAACGGCAATTGAGTCTAGCGATACTTTCGAAAGACCAATTTATGCTGGTAATTGTATTGCAACTGTTCAAAACAGCGATTCAAAAAAAGTAATTACAGTGAGAACAACTGCTTTTGATGCTGCTCAGAATGATGGAAATGCAGAAGTTGTTGACCTTCAAGAAAATCATAATCTTGGAATATCAGAATTTATTAAAGAAGAAATTGCAGAATCGGATAGACCTGAATTAACTGCAGCAGATGTAATTATTTCTGGAGGACGTGGTATGCAAAATGGAGATAATTTCAAAATTCTTGAATCTGTTGCTGATAAATTAGGAGCCGCAATAGGAGCATCTAGAGCAGCAGTAGATTCTGGGTTTGTTCCGAACGATTACCAGGTAGGGCAAACAGGAAAAATTGTTGCACCTAACCTTTATATTGCTGTTGGAATATCTGGAGCTATCCAACACTTAGCTGGAATGAAGGATAGTAAAGTTATAGTAGCAATCAATAAAGATGAGGACGCTCCAATATTTCAGGTAGCTGATTATGGATTAGTCGCTGACCTATTCACTGCTGTTCCTGAACTTGATGCAAAACTTTAATGTCAAATATTGTTGAAATAACAAAAGGTGCAGAAGATTATTTAGGTAATCTCTTAAAGGATTCTGAAGATAAAGATACCAATATAAGAATTTTTGTTTCTGATCCTGGGTCGAGTAGGGCTGAAACATGTATTGTGTATTGCAAGCCAGGAGAACAAGAACCAACCGACTTTTCTCAAAGTTATGAATTTTTTAGTGTATTTTTAGATGAAAAAAGTCTTCCTTACCTTGAAGATGCAAAGGTTGACTACAATCCAGACAAATTTGGAGGTCAATTAACAATTAGAGCTCCAAAATCAAAAACTCCTTTCTTGTCAGATGAGAGTTCTATTGAAGATAAGATTAATTTTTATTTGCATAGCGAGATTAATCCTTCATTAGCATCGCATGGAGGAGAGGTTAGTTTGGTTGAAGTTCTAGAGGATAATAAAGCTGTCCTGCAATTCGGTGGTGGATGTCAAGGTTGCAGCATGATTGACGTTACACTTAAAGATGGCGTCGAAAAAACTCTCATAGAAAATGTTCCTGAAATTACCGGAATTATAGATTCAACCGATCACTCTCATACTGAAAACGCTTATTTTAAGTAACTATGCCTGAAAAGAATGTCTTTTTTGTTTTCAATGACACTGAGACAACAGGGCTAAATATAAACTTCTCTCAGATTATTCAAATTGGCTCTATTTTAACGTCAGAAAATTTTCAAGAAATTGATTCTATCGATGATGAATGTCAAATCCTTCCATGGGTAGTTCCTGATCCAGGAGCCTATTTCACTCATAAAAAGATTTCTACTCTTAATGCAAATTGCAATAACACTCATTATGATCTAATCAAAGAGATTCACTCAACTTGGCAACAATGGGCCGATTCATCTAATTTAGTTCATATCACTTATAACGGTCATAAATTTGATGAAGAATTACTAAGAAGACAATTTTATTGGTATTTGTTAGATCCATATTTAACTAATACTAATAATAATGGTAGAGCTGATATGTATGTATTGTTCCAATTACTAGTAAATTTTTATTCAGATGAAATAAGAACGGGGAAAAATGAAAATGGTGATTTGAGTCTTAAACTGAGTGATTTAGCTGAAGCAAACGGTATTTCTTCAGAAGGTGCTCATGATGCTTTAGAGGATTGTATTTTGATGGTTGAGCTTGGAAAAATTATTAAAGATAAAGCCCCCGAAGCGTGGAAAATTTTTATTCAAGGTTCATCTAAGAAAGGAAACTTAGACATTTTAAGATCTGAAAAATTTTGTTTAATGGGTGAGGTAGTTCGAAGAAATAAATATGTTTATCCAATTTATCCTTGTGGTCAAAATAAATCTAATCAAAATCAAATAATTGTTTGTGATTTGTATTTCAATCCGGAAGAATTGTTTAATCTTAAGGATCATGAACTTTTAGAACAATTAGGAACTCAAGGTGGAGCTTTTAAATTGGTTTCAATTAATAAAAGTATGCCAATTGTTCCTTTACATACTGTTTCAAGACCCTCTTCATATTTA
>CABZTA010000041.1 GCA_902528485.1 uncultured SAR86 cluster bacterium | reverse complement strand
CAGCACCCTGCTCATGTCTTGTGAGTATCAATTTAATTTTATCCGACTTACTGAGATGCTCTAAAAAATCTAAATTTTCCTCTCCAGGAAGGCCAAAAATATACTCTACCCCTTCTTGCTCTAGGCATTTTATGAATAGTTCTGCACCTGAAATTTTTTTTTGGTTTTTTAGGAAACTCATTTGAGACTAGTTAATATCTATGCCAATTCTATGCGCTATTTCTTGATAAGATTCTACAACGTCGCCTAATCCCAATCTAAATCTGTCCTTATCAAGTTTTTGTCTTGTTTCTGCATCCCATACCCTACATCCATCAGGAGTCATTTCATCGCCCAGATACATTTTTCCGTCCTGTCTTCCAAATTCAAGTTTGAAATCAACAAGAAGTAAACCGCCATCAGAGAACATTTTTTTTAGAATGTTATTGACCTTGAAAGTTAATTCTCGCATTTCTTCAATATCCTCTTCTGTTCCCCAATTAAATGAAATGATATGGAATTCATTAACCATAGGATCGCCAAGTTCGTCGTCTTTATAAAAAAATTCAAACGTTGGAGGATTCAGTTCCATGCCTTCCTTCAACCCTAATCTTTTACATATACTCCCAGCTGTAATATTTCTAACAACGCATTCAATTGGGACCATGTCTAATTTTCTCACAAGGCTTTCATTATCCGAAACCTCTTCAATAAAATGAGTAGGTACCCCAGAAATTTCAATATAGTGCATTACATGTGCATTAAAGCGGTTATTTACTATTCCTTTGCCGGCAAGTTTTTCAATCTTTTTTCCGTCAAAAGCAGAGGTATCATCTCTATACTCCATAATAAGCTGATCAGAATTATCTGTAGTGTATAAAGATTTTGCTTTGCCGCTAGATAGAAGTTCTATTTTTTTCATATCAATAATTACGATAGAGATTGATTAATTTCAGAAAGAAGACTCTCAAGTTCATCGTTCCATTCTTCAGAATCCAATAATATTTGAGTTAAATTATCTGATGATGATTTTACAATAATTTTATACTCTTTAGGTTCACTTTTTCTAAGTCTTGAAAGGATACCTTCTTCTTCGGGCAAGCCGTAATTAATCAAGACATACCCTTCTTCCCTATTTAGATCTTTCACATTGATGGCAGCCTCTTTCAAAGCTCTGTTTAGTGCTGCCCAAGTTCGAGCAAAACCTATATTTAGATTTATGAATGATTTTCCATCATTTGTATTTATTACCTCTGACTTTCTACCTTTGTTTAAGTTTAAAGCAACCAAAGAAGTACCTTGAGAGACGGTGGCTGAAGAAAAATAATCTAATAATTTTCTCAAAAACTCGTCTGCCCCAGAATTATCATTATCTAAGATAGCCCAGTTATCATCTTGTTTAACAAGCTCAGAGAAAAATAATTCTGTGCTAGCCTGTCTTATTCCATGCTCAACTTTAAAACGATACTTTACCTCTGTATTTTTTCTGTTGAAGATGTCAGTTTCAATGATTCCTTCATCTGGATCAGAAATCCTGACAGATAAATTATCTTCATTTTCAATGTATTGATTCAAAATGGGCCATACGGAACTCGGTAAAGATTCGACATATAGCCATCTAATTTGACCAAGTTTATGAAGTCTTATTTCATTATTGCTTCCTGAAGAGAAATATTGGCTTGGTCTTTGCAACTCATAACTTAAATTTTCCTTGTCTATGTCACCGTTTATTGGATACAGATCTAAAAGAATTGTAATGTCATCTATTACTTCAGATAAAGTACTGTCTTCCTCTTCTAATAAATAAGCATTTCTTGATTGTTTTGAAGGATCAGATACGCAACTGCATAAAATTAAAAGTAATACAAAAAATCTCATATCAAATTAGCTTTAATCTTTTTAGTTCTTCTTCTAAGGTTTGCTGGTGCTGTTTAGACAAGTTTGTCAGAGGTAATCTAATTCCAATATCCATCAAGCCCATTCTATTTAAAACCCATTTTACAGGTATTGGATTAGATTCTAAAAAAAGCATTGTGTTTAAATTTGAAATTTTATTTTCTATAACTTTTGCTTCTGGAGATTTTTCAAGAGCTAAATCACATAAATTAGACATTAATTCAGGTACTATATTGGCTGTAACTGAAATATTTCCATGGCCTCCGTTTAAAATAAAGTCTGTTGCAGTCGCATCGTCACCAGAGTATAGAAAAAAAGTTTCATCTTTTATTAGTTTTTTTAATTCCTCTAGTCTTGATAAATCTCCTGTTGCTTCCTTGATACCCAAAATATTCTCATGAGGCGCCAACTTAGCAATTGTTTCAGGCAGCAAATCGCAACTAGTTCTGCCTGGAACGTTATAAAGGACTTGGGGGAAATCAACTTGATCTGCAATTTGTGTATAGTGTTGAAATAAGCCTTTTTGTGTAGGCTTGTTGTAGTAAGGTGTTACAGATAACGATGCATTGGCACCAGCACTTTTGGCTGCTTTACTCAAATAAATTGCCTCCTTCGTACTATTTGCCCCTGTTCCAGCAAAAATAAAGATCTTATTATTTGATCTATTAACGATCCTCTCTATAACCGATATATGTTCGGAAACTTCCAAAGTAGCAGATTCACCTGTTGTGCCTACTGCAATAATCCCTTTTGTTCCTGATTTAATGTGAAAATCTACAAGTTT
>CABZTA010000040.1 GCA_902528485.1 uncultured SAR86 cluster bacterium | reverse complement strand
TTAAACCCTTCTTCTCGCATTTCAGAGCCGCCAAGGCCAAAAAACTCTATTAATGGATCTTTAGATTTAAGGTTTCTAATTAAGTCTGAACCGAGAATATCTCCAGATGACTCTGTGGCACATAACCCCACTTTCAATGGCATTAGCGAACGATTCCTCGATCAGAGCTTTGGATTGAATCAAGAAAAAGTTTTCCTTCATCAAAATTGGATACTTCTTTTTCAATCTCTGAAATGGCTTGATCCAGTTTAAGTTTTCTCAAATATACAAGCTTATAGAATTTTTTTAACAGTGATGACTGTTCTTTAGCAAGATCTAATCTTTGAATTCCAATTACATTTAGTCCTCTTGGTATGGCAGGATTTCCACTAACTCTTACAAAGGCAGGAATATCTTTTGAAACTGCAGATCCCATGGCACAAAAACTATATGGTCCAATATTGCAAAATTGATGAACTAAAGTATAGCCGCCTAACCTTGCTCCTTTTGAAATATTTACAACTCCCGCTAAAGCAACGTTATTAACTAAAACAATATCATCATTTAAAGTGCAATCATGAGCCACATGAGAATAAGCCATAAAGAGATTATTATTTCCAATTTTTGTTAAACCTTTTTCTTGGGCAGTCCCTCTATTTATAGTAACTCCCTCTCGTATTTGGTTGTTGTTGCCAATCTTGAGGAAAGTTTCTTCGTCTTCGTATTTTAAATCTTGAGGATCTCCTCCTATGCTTGCAAAAGGATATATGTGGTTGTCTTTTCCTAGCTTTGAATTTTTATGAATTACTACATTCGATTCAATTATGGTTCCTGAACCAATCTCTACATCTCTACCAATAGAGGAATAAGCACCAATGGAGACTTTTTTAGCGATTTTTGCTGAGGGATCAATTATTGCAGTTTCATGAATCATTTTGGTCTGTCTGCACATAAGATCGTAGCAGAACAAACTAAATTCTCTTCCAATGAGGCTTTGCAGTCAAACTTCCATATACCGCGCCTATCCTGAATTTTCTTAGATTCTAATGTCAATATACTTGGAGGAACTACTGGGGATCTAAAACGAACATTATCAGCTCCAACAAAATAGTAAATAGAGCCTTCCTCAGGAGTCTTATTCATGGTAACAAAGCCTAAAATTCCTGATACTTGAGCTAATGCTTCAATTATTATCACTCCAGGGAGTATGGGATTATCAGGAAAATGACCTTTAAAATAGAATTCTTCTTCTTTAACTTCTTTAAAACCTTTTATATATTCATCTTTAATTATTTCAGTCACACCGTCTACAAATAAAAATGGTTCTCTGTGTGGCAGGTATTTCTTGATTTGTTGTTTTTCAATCATTTATCTTTTTAGAAATCTTTTTATAAGCTGCTGAAGCTTTCAACCAATCATTCCTCTGCATCAATGGAGCTGAACCAGAGTACTTACCTGATACATTGATTGACTTTGAAATAAATGAGACTGGAGAAACTATAACCCCATTAGTAATAACTAAGTTATCTGCTATTCCACAAAGTCCCCCTATCATGCAATTTTTTCCAATAACTGTAGTTCCGCCAACGGTTGCATTAGCACCCATAATCGTAGAACTTCCAATTTTACAATTATGAGCAATATGCACTTGATCATCTAACTTCACATTATCTCCAATAGTTGTGTCATCAAGGACACCTCTATCAATTGTACAATTAGATCCTATCTCGACATCATTGCTTATCATCACTTTGCCTAAATGATGTATTTTTTTCCATCGATCATTCTCGTCTTTAGCAAAGCCAAGCCCATCTGAGCCAATGACTGTTCCAGAATGAATTATACAATTCTCTCCAATTGAGACATTTGATAAAATAGTTACATTGGGCAGTAAAATTGAGCCTTTTCCAATCTCGACATTTTTTTCTATCACACATCCCGGTCCAACATAAACATCATCAGAGATTTTTGATTCTTTGCTGATAAATGCTTTTGATGATAGAGCTTTTTTTTCTGACATGTAAGTTGATTCAGCAAATAAGTCGGTAACTTTGGCATAAGCAAGATGAACATTATCTATCAGCAGTTTGTTTCCTTTGAAATGTTTTGCATTTGCAGGATCTGTAATGACTGCCCCTGCCTTGGTCTTTAACAGATCTTTTTTGAATTTGTTGCTGTAAAAAAAAGAAATATCCCTAGTTGATGCAGACTTTAAGGATTTCATAGATGATATCTTAATATCATCTCCATCTAAGGAAGCACCGATATATTTGGCTATGTGACTAAGCTTATAGGGCTTTGAAGACAAAACTTAATCTTATTCTTCGCTTTCTTGGTTTATAAGTTCAATTACTTCTGGAGTAATGTTAATCAGAGGATTAGTTCCCTCAAATGCTGCCAAAGCTTCTCTTCTAAATAATAATTTGATTTTTTTGGCAATAATTAGCTCATTTACGACTTTTTGAACTGTTTCTGCTTGTTCTGCTTGTAATTTTTGACCTAGTTCTTGCTCTAGTGCTCCTCTCTTTTGAGCTAAAAACTGCAAATCTTGAGTTAAGGATTGAATCTTTTTATAAAGATCAGCTTTTTCAGATTCTGACATTGTGGGGCCATCTTTTTCGAGGTTATCTGCTGCGTCCTTTCTTTCTCCATCTTTTAAGGCAATATCATCCGTGATTTCCTTGTATTCATCTGAC
>CABZTA010000039.1 GCA_902528485.1 uncultured SAR86 cluster bacterium | reverse complement strand
TGGCTTTGACAAGCCTTGCTATCCTTGTTGTTCTTGGATTTGTTCCAGCAAAAGAAGCATTTATAGGCTTTGGTCATCCAGCAGTAATCACAGTTGCTCTTGTTCTGCTTATTAGTAAAGGTCTTGAAGCTTCTGGATTGATTGGAAAAATAGGTAATGCTCTTCAGAAAGTTGCCAAAAGTGAACTCCAGTTTTTAATTATATTGATGGGTATTGCAGTTGTTTTGTCTTCTTTCATGAACAACATTGGTGCCATGGCTATGTTATTGCCTGTGACATTAGGTATATGCCAAAAAATGAGTTGGTCCCCTTCTAAATTCCTTATGCCTTTAGCTTTTGCCTCTATTTTAGGTGGAATGAATACAAAGATTGGAACTCCACCAAATATAATAATTTCTGAATTCAGAGATCAATACTCAGATCAAGGATTTGAGTTTTTTGATTTTGCATACGCTGGATTACCAGTCAGCATTGGAGGAGTTATTTTTATTGCTTTACTAGGATTTATTCTTGTAAAAAATAGATCTGGAGAAAATAATTCATCCTCATTAGTTGATATCAACGAATACTTAGTAGAGTTAGTAATTGATAAAGATAGTGACCTTATTGGTAAAAGGACTCAAGAATTCAGAAAAGAGCTTGGAGCAGACATAGTGCTCATTGGCTCTGTAAATGAATTATCTGATGCAAGAGAAATTCTAAGTAACTTTGATGAGCTGAAGGAATCTCAAATATTACTTTTAAAAATAAACCCAGAAGAAGTATCGAATCTTCAAGAAGAATATGGTCTATCCCTTAGAACGGATATTAATGATCTAGATTCAACCAGTTTTGGTGAAATTGAGACCATGATCTCTCCTGGATCCAGATTAATTGGGAGAACAGTAAGTTACTTTTCAAACATGGTTGGTAGACAAATGGCTGTACTTGGTTTGTGGAGAAAAGGTACAAATTTTCAAGGTAGTCTTTCAAATGAACATTTTAAAGCTGGAGATGTTTTGTTAGTTGCATCGAGGGAAGAGCAGAAAGATACAAGCGAAAAGATGCAAGACCTGGGCTTGATGCCTCTATGGCAAAGAGAGCTCGATGTCATTAAAGATGATTCAAAAATATTAGTTTCTCTTGGATTATTTTCTCTAAGTTTGCTTTTTGTGATTGCAAACTTTTTAAATGTCGTTATAGCTTTTTTGCTCTGCGTATTAGCATTCGTTGCTACAAAACTTCTGAAACCTAATATGCTTTATCGACACATTGAGTGGCCTGTGATCGTTCTTTTAGGAGCCATGATACCTATTGGAGATGCTTTGTATGACAGTGGGCTTACAAATATTCTAGCAACTATAATTGCTACCCAATCTATACAATTTGGACTAGTGGGCACCCTTGTAATTTTAATGGTCGCTACTATGTGTTTATCTGATGTTATCAATAATGCTGCAACTGCAGTGATCATGGGACCAATATCTGTCACAATTGCAAATCAATTGGGATACCCTTCTGAGCCATTTTTGATGTGTGTTGCCATAGGCGCAAGTTGTGCATTTTTATCTCCTATTGGACATCAATGTAATACTTTAGTTATGGGTCCTGGAAACTATAAATTTGGAGATTATTGGAAACTAGGGTTGCCTTTAGAGTTACTCATCATTGCAATTTCTACGCCACTGTTACTTATTTTTTGGTTCTAGTTTCCTTGAATAATTGTTCCCCTAATAAAAAGTTCGTAATAGCGTGAGCAGTTATAATTCCTAATCTCTATCAACATATCCAAATATTTTTGCTTTTCAGGATTTAAAGTGGATCTATGATCTAAATAGCATGCGTCAAACTCGTCTAAATCGTAAAAAGAATTTTTTACTACCTTATCGTAGGTGCATGAAAATAAAAAAATGGATAGAGAAAGAATCAGATAATTATTGATTCTCATCTGCATTCAACTGGCCGCTGCTAGATTTTTGAGACATTACATCAACAATAATACCTATAACCATATTCAACATAATAACTGCGTTGAGAAGAATGAAGCTGATGAAATATAACCATACCCAAGGAAATACTTCGATAATATCTTTCATGATAGCAGCCCAGTCATCGTAAGTGGCAACCTGTGCAAGTGTAAGCATAGCTAGGCCAATGTTACCCCAATGCTCTGGATCAGTTGTTCCAAAAACTAAAGTTCCAATCGCTGCCCATATGTAGATAAAAATGAACATTAAAAGAGCTACAAAACCTACTCTAGGAAGGGTTTCAAACAGAGCATCTACAATTTTCTTCAATGCTGGTACAACAGTAATAATTCTTAGAACCCTTACAATTCTGAGCAATCTTGCACCAAAAGCTAATTCTCCTGAAGCATTTGAAGACTTTATTTGATAGGTACTTGCTCCTATAGCAACTCTAAGTGTTTCGAGCATCAAAGAAGGCACTATTTGTCCATTGACAACTTCGAACGTAGGGAGGCTTCGTACAACACTAGATTCGCCTCCAATACTCATTGAACCGATACCTGCAGCAGAATCCATTAAAGAGGGTAAATTGTTTTGCATTCCTGTGTAATTAGGAAGAAATTGTTTTGGTGAATCACCTTGTATGATTAGTCCAAATTTTGGATTTATAGCCTCATTGACTAATTTGTTATTTGGAGCACTTCCAAGAACTACAGTTGTATGAGATTCCATGGATTCTGCAAAAACTTCGTCATTAGGCTTTATTTTTTTTAATTCTTCAACAAGATTTAAATTGGTTGAATATTGTTCAGTTAGCACATCACTTCCAGTCCTATCTCTTTCACCAAAAACAATATCAAAGGAAGTTGTCAAAGCAAGTTCAGTACTTTCCACTAACTTAGATAGCAAATCTCTTGGCCAAGGCCACTGACCTAAGTGGGAAAGTGATTTATCATCGATATCAATTATAAGAATTGGATCGTTCTCAATAGGTTCTCTTGGACTGATTTGCTGCAAGGTATCAAAAGCAAACAATCTTAAATCATCAAAGATATTTAATGGGTTTGCAAGAGGAATCATCCCAATCAAAATTGCTAGAGGAAGAAGTAATTTTTTCTGAATATTTTTCATTTTATTTGGATAAAAGCTTTATAATTGACGCTTTGTCATGTCCAGTAGATATATTTTA
>CABZTA010000038.1 GCA_902528485.1 uncultured SAR86 cluster bacterium | reverse complement strand
TGAACATCCAAAAAGAACAGCATTTCCTGCAAAGCAATACCCATTATTGACTGCTATTTTTAAACACTTTCCAGTGAGTCTTGCCCAAGTTGAAAATGAAGGAATATGAAGCCCAGCTATCTGTGTAGTGACATCTGTATCTCCAGGTCTTCCTCCTCCACCTTCTGTGAAAATTACGACAGGTAAAGAGAATTCTTCAGCTTTTTCACAAATCCTATCTAGTTTTTGATGATGAAAAAAACCTTGGGAGCCTGCCAAGACAGAATAGTCATAAATTATTGCTGCTGCATGAGAATTATCTTCTCCCACCTCATCCTCATTGATATTACAAAATCCTGTCAGTATGCCATCGGCAGACGTCTCAAGTTGTAACTCTCCATAATCTCTTCTATTTCTTTGCGCAGCAACCGCAAAAGCTCCAAATTCTAAAAAGCTCCCGGGATCTACTAGATCATCAAGATTCTCTCTGGCAGTTCGAAGGCCTAAATTTTTTCTCTTCTTTGTAGATTTTTCTCTTTCAGAGTCTTTAGTCTTCGATAGCCTATCTACAAATGTTCTATAAGCAGAATGATTTGACATTGTTTATGAAGCCTTAATATTGAAGTTCATTATATTTTCAAAATTCTTAATACCTTGAAGAACTCCCAGATCATTTTGCTGAGAACCTATAACTTGCATCCCGATAGGTAAACCTTCAGAACTCAAACCAATTGGAAAAGTTCCAGCTGGATTTCTAGTCATATTAATTCCGTAAGTAAAAGCAACCCAGGCAGGCGTTTCTTCCCCATTAACAATCCCTTGTTGGTATATTTTTGGTGTTAAACCGCAAGTAGCTGGTGATAGGATTAGAGGAGCTTTTTGAAATCTTTCCTCAAGTTTAAGGCTCAGATAATGACATTGATCAAAAGCAGCTGCGTAATCTGCCGCACTGTAATTATCCATACCCCATTCAATTTGTGGCCTTAGATCTTTATCAATTCTCTCCCAGTCTAAAGTCCCCCTTAGATGTCCTTGAGCCCTTCCTCTAGCACCTGTCCAGAATACTAACCAAGAGCTGACAGGATCTTCTTTCCATATTTCTTCATCCCTAATGACTTCACATCCTGCAGATTCTATATTGGAAATTGCTTCTTCACATTTTTCTTTAATTTCTTTATCAACATCAGCAAAACCAAAAGTAGAAGTCCAAATAATTCTTTCTGGAAGATCGGCATTTAAATTTTCATACCAACTTTCTTTAGGTTTAGGTAATGAAAAAATATCAGAAGACTCAGGACCAATACAGTTATCCAATGAGTAAGCTGCTTCATCTATTTTATTAGTCATCGGGCCTTTAACAGTTAAAATACCCGAACCAGGAGGTGTTGGACCACCATTAGGAACTCTACCTTGCGAAGTTTTTATTGCGCTCAACCCGCATAACGCTGCTGGAATTCTAATTGATCCCCCTCCGTCTGATCCAGTGGTAATTGGCACCATGCCTGATGCTAAAGCAGCCGATGATCCACCAGAAGATCCTCCTGGGGTATATTCTTTATTCCAAGGATTTTTTGAAGCTCCAAAGGGAACATTATCGGTAACTCCTTTATAACCGAATTCAGGAGTATTAGTTTTTCCTACAACAATTGCTCCAGCGGCACGGAGCCTTTTAACAAGGATTGAGTCTGTTTTAGCTGGTTGATCATTTGTATGGAAGTCAGAACCATAAGCAGTAACGTAACCTTCTGCATCTTCCAAATCTTTTACCCCCAAGGCTAAACCTGCTAGTGGTAAGTCCTCACCTTTAGAAATCCTTTCATCAACTTTTTTTGCTTCCTTAATGGATAGTTCAGGATTTATGGAACAAAAAGCATTAATCTCTTTATCTACGTCTTCAATATTTTTAAGGGAAGCTTTTATGAGCTCTTCTGCACTCAATTCTCTTGAATTAACTTTTTTTGTAAGTTCAACCAATGAATGATCTCTGTAATCTATCTCCATCATTCCTCAATCTTCTAAAATCATTTTTACTCCACCCAAAATAATTTCATCTTTGGTGAGAAGATTCATTTCGTCGGCTCTCTTTAATACTTCATCTTTATTAGAAGTTTTGATAACAAAAGCGTTTACTCCTTCGCCTCTACCATCAGTACTTTTTAAAAAAGATATTTTAGAACTATCAAGTTCGATGGCTACCTCATTCGAAGATTTTGTTTTACCTAGTGCTTTTTCCCATTTAGAACATAAATTATCAGGATCATCTGATTGAAGGATAACGCCGGTGAGGCAGTCAACTAAGGATTTACTAATATCTTTCCTCCAATTTGTTCCAGCCCATAACCATGCGTCTTCTGGGATCATCTTATCTAGGGATAAAATGGCGCCACCAGTCTCTTTGGGATGAAGATGAATTGCTCTAGCATGAATATCATCTTCTTTTCTATCTGCATTCCACACAATAGATATGTCTTTATCCTCAACTCTTTTCTTCTCAGCCACAAAATCATCTACATCCAAGATGACCATATAGCCTCCATCTCCTCCTCTTTTATCAAGAAATCGTTCTGCGGTGGTATTTTCTTGAACAGGAGTTACGATTTCAATAAAAGTGTCATTTAGAGGAATTAGAACATTTTCTAATCCAAAATGGATAATCCCAGGATCGTTAAACGTTTCTTTCAATTCAAATAAATTGCAAATTTGTTGAGCTAATTCATCTCTTTCCTTTGCAACAAAAACTAACTGTCTTATTCTCATAATATTTGTAGAATAACAAATAAAAATGGAGTGAGGAATAAATGACAACAATTGATACTGGAACACAATATTTACTGGCAAGAAAAGAAAATGGAGTTGGTTATCTTGTGATGAATCGTCCAGAGGCTAGAAATGCAATGTCTCAAGAAATGAACAAAGCTATGCAAGAAACTATTGCCTCTTTTGAACTTGATAATGATGTGAGATGTATTGTTTTGACTGGAGCAGGCAAAGGGTTTTGTGCTGGAGGAGATGTTAAAGGTATGGCATCTAGAGGTGATGGGACTGTAGGTGATAACACCATAGATGCAGCAATCCATAAACAACGAGATCATCAAAGAGGTACTTCGGGAAAGTTATTTAAAATGCCTAAGCCTACTATTGCCTCACTATCTGGAGCTGCAGCTGGAGCAGGACTATCCTATGCTTTGTCTTGCGACCTA
>CABZTA010000037.1 GCA_902528485.1 uncultured SAR86 cluster bacterium | reverse complement strand
TTAAATTTTGATCATTGGTGTAGGAATGAATTGTTTCAACATGTCCATTAATTATTCCATAATCATCGTCTAGAGCTTTTAAAAGAGGAACAATTGCATTTGTTGTGCATGACGCAGCACCAACAATCTTGTCTGTATTGTTTAGATCACTTTCATTAACTCCATAAACAATGTTTTTTAATGGAGATTTAGTAGGAGCTGTTAAGAGCACCTTGCTAACTCCCTTCGATTTTAAATGTTCTGATAAACCCTTCTCGTCTCTCCAAGCTCCTGAATTATCAATGATTAAAGCATTTTCAATTCCGTATTTTTTGTAATCTATATTGGATGGATCTCCATCTATAAACTTAATTAGATTTCCATTAATGACTAATCCATATTCATCTAAATCAACCCTTATAGTTCCTTTGAAATTTCCGTGAACAGAATCTCTTCTCATTAATTCGGCTCTTTTGAATAAGTCATCATCACTTTTTTTTCTGACAACTATTGCTTTCAAGGACAATGTTTCTCCAGAACCGGTATCTTCAAGTAGAAGTCTTGTAATTAATCTTCCAATCCTTCCAAACCCAAATAGAACTATGTCTTGTGGTTTTTGAAGAACTGGATTCTTATTACCAATGGCATCTACAACTTGTTCTTTAACAAATTCCTCAAGGGATAAAGATTTAGAATCGAACATATATCCCGCTGCGATAATGCCTACATCTATTTCGCAAGGTCCAAGGTCAAGATCATTAAGTATGTTTATCACCTCGAATGATTCAAATTCACTGAGCTCGTTTTTTTCAGTTTCTCTCACCAATCTATGCTCTTGCATAATTTGAGATACAGATAAAGTTATTAAAGGATTTCCGTACAGAAGTATTCTTACGTTTTGTTCCCTGTGAAGATTTCCTATTAGAGGAATCATCTTTTCCACTAAAGATTGTCTTTTAATCCAATCGGAAAGATAGTCATTTGGTTTAGATCTATCTCTTTTATCTGGATTTTGATCAGATTTTGTTGAAGCCATCTAAATTTGTTTTATAAAGATGCGTAGTTACTTAAATGGTAATCAGAATTTCCGTATAAAGTTCTTATTGTAGTTAGCCTTTTAAAATAATGACCAATATGCATTTCGTCCGTAACACCCATTCCACCGTGAAGTTGAATTGATTCTTCTCCTATGTGTTTACCGGATAGTCCAATTTGATATTTTAATGAAGCCAATGCTTTCTTTTTATCCTCAGTATTATCGTTCATTTTTGCAGCACACATTACTAACAAAGATTTAGATTGCTCATAATGCATAAAATTATCAACCATTCGATGCTGTAGGGCTTGAAACTGACTTAATTTTTGTTCGAATTGCTCTCTAGTTTTAGTATATTCAAGCGTCATTTCGTTCATTTTACCCATGATGCCAACTGCTTCTGCGCATATACCTAATGTTGCAAGATCAATTGCATTTTCTATGGTAGAAAAGCCTGCATCTTTCTCGCCTAATAAAGAATCTTTTGGAACTGATACATTTTCAAGAGTTAATTCAGATGCTTTACCACCATCAATAGTAGAATAATTTCTAAGAGAAACTCCTTTACTATTTACATCTAAGAGAAAAAGAGAAATACCTTTTTCATCGCATTGATTGCCTGATGTCCTAGCAGAAACAATTAATGTATCCGAAGCAGAAGCATTATGAACTAATGCTTTGTAACCATCTAAGACATACCCATCATCAGATACCGTTGCTTTAGTTAAACAGTCCGCTAAATTGAATCTACTTTGAGGTTCTATATAAGCAAAAGTAGTAATTTTCTCTCCACTTATCATTGGATGTAAATAACTTAACTTTTGCTCATTAGAACCTAAATCGGCAAGGATTTTCCCAGACAAAAGAATTGATGGGACATAAGGTTCTACAATGAGACCCTTACCTAAATTCTCCATAATGACCATAACATCAACAGGCCCGCCATTATATCCACCATCATCTTCAGAAAATGGCATACCCAACCAACCTAAACTTCCAAAAGTTTTCCAATTCTCTTCATTGAAACCCTTTTCTGAATCTAGGTATTTCTTTCTATCATCGAAAGTGTATTCTCTTTCAATGAATTGATTGATACTGTCTTGAAGAAGCTGTTGTTCTTCTGTAAGTGAAAAATCCATAACTCAACCTTGATTTGTTTATAAACCTAGAACTGCTTTTGAAATTACATTTCTCTGAATTTCGTTACTCCCACCGTAAATAGATACTTTTCTATAATTGAGGTAGTGAGGCATAACTGGTGCAGCGAAGTCAGGACCAATTCTTGATTCATTTGAGGCCAAATCTTCTTCGGTCATGAAAGGATGAGCATAATATCCTACTGCTTCAACGAATAAGTCAGATAATTCCTGTTGAAGATCAGTTCCAAGAATTTTTAGAATTGATGATTCTGGACCAGGATGACCTCCGGCAGACATAGCAGCTAGAGTTCTTAGTTCAGTATATTCGGCTGCAGTAAGTTTTATTTCTAATCGATCCAGCTTTGCCATAAACATTGCATCATCTCGAAGGGATCCCTCACCTACTTGGATTTGAGTAGTGATATCTCTTAACCTATCTAATTCTCTTTTTAAGGATGGAATTCCAGCGATACCAGTTCTTTCATGAGCTAAAAGGAATTTGGCAATACTCCACCCAAAACCTTCTTCACCAACTAAATTAGTAACTGGGACTTCAACATTGTCAAAATAAACCATATTAACTTCATGAGTTCCATCTATCGTGATAATTGGCTTAACTTCTACTCCAGGTGTTTTCATATCGATTAACAAGAAACTTATACCTTCTTGTTTTTTTCCGCTGCTATCAGTTCTTACTAGACAAAAGATCCAGTCGGCATGCTGAGCTAATGTAGTCCAAGTTTTAGCTCCATTTACTACATAAACGTCACCTTTCTTTTCTGCTTTAGTTTTCAGAGAAGCTAAATCAGAACCTGAACCTGGCTCAGAATAACCCTGACACCACCAGATATCTCCATTTAGGATTTTTGGTAGATGAAACTCTTTCTGTTCGTCTGAACCAAAAGTGTAAACAACAGGTCCACACATGTTCACGCCAAAAGGCATCAAAGTAGGAGTGTTAGCTGCTGCTAATTCGTTTTGAAATATATGTTTTTGTGTAACTGTCCAACCAGTACCACCAAGTTCTTCTGGCCAATTTACAGCTAGCCAGCCTTTGTCGTTTAAGATTTTATGCCATTTGACAGTATCTTCTTTACTTAAAGGAATACCTTGATCTTGCTTCTCTTTTATTTCAGAAGGATAATTTTGATCAATAAAAGTTCTAACCTCTTGTTGAAATTCTTGATCTTCTTTAGAAAATGATAAATTCATTAAAACACCTCTATAGTTTAGGGCAAAATAGACGACGTCATTATACACAATGTAGAGGAATCTTAATAAGCAGAAACTAATGAATTTAGATCAAAAAAATATAATAATTTTTGAAAATAAATATCAGTTAGATAGATATAAGGCATCTAATCCATCCTTTTTTGAAAATTTACAAGTCTTAACAGATCTAGAAATTCTTCCGTATGATAATTTTTCTCCTGATCCTTCTCTTCTGGGGAGCCGTATAGAAACGCTAAGATTGTTAATTGAAGATGAAATTAGCTTTGCCTGCACAGCCTCATCGATCATTCAGCCTTTATTCGATAAAAAATATATCTTTGAAAAAACATTTCAAATTTCGAAAAATCAACAGATTGATTTAAAGAAATTGACTAAATTTTTAAGTAACTCTGGATACGAAAGGGAAGATTTAGTAGTGA
>CABZTA010000036.1 GCA_902528485.1 uncultured SAR86 cluster bacterium | reverse complement strand
TGCAAGGTAAATTATCCAATAAATATTTTAGAATTGCGTACCAATTTCGAATTGAAACTGCTCTATTTCTTCCAAAGGATCCCTATTAAATGCTTGAGAAATTGCAAATGATAAAGGACCTAATTGAGTAATCCAAGTTACAGCTAAACCAACAGAATATCTAAGATTTTTCGTATCGAATTTAAAGCAATTTCTTTCGTAGGCTTTACAACCATCACTGAAAACATTTCCATAATCAAAGAAAACAGAGCTTCTTACCGATCGAGTATCTTGGCTGATGGGTAGCGGAAATATCCAGTCTATCCCCCCCTCAAGAGAGTATTGTCCACCAATAGGTCTTCTTTCATAAAAGTAATAAGGATTTTGAATTGGATTTCCATCTGAATCAGTTACAACCTGGCCATTTGAATCAATAACGTACTCACTAGCTTCAGATCTGGGTCCTAGAGTATTTGCTCTAAAACCACGGACCGAGTTCATTCCGCCTGCATAGAAGTGTTCAAAAAATGGTGGAGTAGAAGTATCTCCATATGCTGCTAGGATTCCAATCTGATTTCTGAAAGAAAAGACCCAATCATTTCCCATAGGAGCATAATATTTCATTCTATAAATAAGTTTTCCATAGTTTAAACTACTTCCTGGAAGGGAGGTTTGTATACTTACTGCATGCGATTGGCCTGCGGTAGGGAAAATACCTCTGTTTAAAGTTACTCTAGACCATGTAGTAGTTAATTTATAAGTCTCAAATGTATCTCCTTCCTGATTAACAAAATCATTCAATTGCAAAGAAGAAAAATTACCTGCATCTAACTTAGTATTGTCGTAGGAAATATTAAGATTTAATCTTTCAATTTCACTTATGGGGAACCCAAATTGAGCCCCTAAACCGTAAGAATCTGTCGAGTAAGATGCAAGATTATATGAACCAAAGTCTGATGATCTATAGAACGCATTGTACCCAAGGCTTACTGCATCTATAGTGTAATAAGGATCAAAAAAATTAAAGTTGTAACTAGTTTGCCAAGCATTTTTATTTACTCCTAGTACCAATCTGTTGCCTGTTCCAAAAGCGTTATTCTCAGAATAATTTGCACCCAAAGTAAGTCCCCATGCACCATAGCCGATTGATCCTCCAATAGAACCTGAGAATTCTTCCTCTACTGTGTATTCAATGTCCACTTGATCACTTATGCCAGGTACTGGCTTAGTTTCAACCTCAACTTGTTTAAAAAATCCTAATCTTTCTAGGCGAAGTTTTGAATTTTCAATTAATGCATTAGAAGCCCATGCTCCCTCCATTTGTCTCATCTCTCTCCTGAGGACAACATCATAAGTCCTCTCGTTTCCAATAAATTCAATCCTTCGTACATATGTCCTTTGGCCTGGCTCAACAAAAAAAGTAAGATTTACTAATTGTTCATCTTCTAAGATTTCAGGTACTCCAGATACTTCTGCGAAAGCATAACCTTCATTCCCAAGAGTATTTGTAATAAATTCTTCCGATGCCGTCACTAGTTCTTGAGAGAATACTGAATCTGGTTTAACGAAAATTAAGTTTCTTAGGTTATCTTTAGATAAAGGAAGGTCGCCTGCTAATTTAGCCTCTTTAACTTTAAAAACTGTTCCTTCTCTTATGCCTATGGTTATAAAGACAGACTTTTTATCTGGAGAGACACTTATAACTCTAGAGTCAATTGAGAATTTTACGTAACCACGATTTTTATAAAAAGATTCAAGTGATTCTAGATCTCCTCTCAACTTTTCTTGTGCATATTTATTATCATTTGTAATAAAAGATAGCCAATTTCCCTTACTCAATTCAAAACTCCTCAAAAGTTCTTCATCCGAAAACGTCTGATTACCTACAATATTTATGTCTTTAATTTGAGCAACCTCACCCTCATCGACTTCTATTAGGATCCCTACTCTATTTCTAGGTAGATTATTACTTTGTACCTTAACTTTTGCTCCGTATCTGCCCTGAGCGACATATTGTCTTTCAAGTTCTACACTTAATCCTTCTACGATCGATCTTCTATAAAGTTGGCCCTCATAAAGATCAGAATTTCTGAGCCCATCGAGTAAAGCATCAGTCTTTATTGCCTTGTTACCTTGAATATCTATAGATGCTATGGAAGGTCTTTCTACCAAGTTAATTAATAAGGCTCCTCCATCCCTCCCAATTTCTATGTCGTCGAATTTACCAGTGTTAAAAATTGACTTTGCAACAAGTTGAATTTCTCTTTGATCTATTTCGTCACCCACGGATACTGGCATTGAAGCAAATACTGATCCCGCAGAAACTCTTTGTAGGCCTGTAACTCTAATGTCCTCAATAACCCAAGAATCTGCAAAAATACTAATAGAGAATAAAAATAAGAAAAAAAGGAAAAATTTATTCATCAAAAAATTCTTGAAAGGTCATTAAAAAAGGTAAAGATCATAAGGCATACAATAAAGGCAATACCTAGCCTATGCGTTATTCCTACAAAGTTTTCTGAAAGAGGTGAGCCTTTTATTTTTTCTAAAGTCATCATGACGGCTTGGCCTCCATCAAGAACGGGAATAGGCAATAAATTAATAATACCTAATCCAATGCTGATCAAAGCCATCAGCATTAAGAAAGAAAACAAACCTCCATATTTAATTGAATCACCAGCATATTGGCCGATCATTACTGGTCCTCCAAGATTTCGAGGTGAAATTAATCCTTGGACCATCTTTTTTAAAAAAATTATTGATTCTGCTGATTTGGAATATGTATCTTTTAAGGCTTTAATTGAACCTTCAAAAAAACCATACCGTTTTTTCATTATTGAAGAGGGAAGAATCTTCAAATTTGCTGCAATTCCGATTAACCATTGAGCTTCAGGACTTTGGTTAAATTCAGGCTGAACAACATAATCGAAGTTGGAATTATTTCTTGAAATACTTACCAATATTTCTTTTCCTTGAGATGAATTGATAAAAACTTTTAGATCTTCCCAAGATTGTATTTCATTGAAATCAATAGCATTAATTTTGTCGCCTATCTTCAATCCAGAATTTGCAGCTGGTCCATTTTCTGTTAATTGAGCAATGATTATTTCTGAGGGTAAATACATTCCTAAATCCTTCATTAAATCATTTGGTTCTTGCCCTATAAGCCAATCAGAAATGTATATCTGGTGAGATGAAGTAATACCCTGAAAATCTGAAGTTTCAATATTAATTATCCCAGTTTCTCCCAGCCTTCTTAACAAAGCAGATTGAACTTCCATCCTTGTTTCAACATCAGAATCATCAATACTTATTATTGTGGTTCCTGACTTTATTCCTGCGTTGTGAGCAAGGCTATCTTTTTTTACTTGCCCAATATCAGAGGAGATTTCTTGAATTCCATAAAGGTTCAAACCAGCAAAAATTATGAAAGCTAAAATAAAATTAGCCATGGGACCAGCTAGAACTATGAATAATCTCTGATAATATGGCTTGGATTGAAAAGAATCTCTCTCTGAAGAATCATTACCCTCTCCCAGCATTTGAACGAATCCTCCAATAGGTAAAATTCTTAAATTGTAATTTGTTTGATGCTTATCCTCTTTTTGGAAGATTGATGGCCCCATACCTATTGAAAAATCTAAAATTTTTACTTTACAAATTCTTGCAGCAAAAAAGTGACCGGATTCATGAATGATGGTTATTACTGAAATCAGAACAACAAATGATATTAAATAAGTTAGAAAAGTTATCATAGTTAGAAAGTATATCTCTTTATGAAGATCAAGCACTTCAAGCGTACTTTTTCCAATAGATCCAGTTGATCCCAAAACAAGCACTGTTTTCATTTAAGAGCCTCTAATAAAGCAAAAAATACTGGGATACTTAAAAGATGACTATCAATCCGATCCAATAATCCTCCGTGGCCAGGTATGAGGCTCCCTGTATCTTTCAAATCAGCTTGTCTTTTTATGGAGCTTATTAAAAGGTCTCCAAAAACTGATGCCAGTGAAGAGATAAAAAGCACAAAAACAAGCGTAAGAGTGTTAAAAGCCATCAGTGAGTTTTGAATAATTAGAATTATCAGCAGAGAATTAATTACCACAGATAAAACTACTCCTCCAATTGTTCCCTCTAATGTTTTATTGGGACTAATATTGGGAAATATTTTTTTTCTGCCGAAAGCTTTACCTGTAAAGAAAGCAAATGCGTCAGTTATTACGGAAATTAGAACGGCTACCAAGATTAAAGATCGTTCCAACTCATAAAAATATAAACATAAGACTGCGATACCTAAGAAGAAATAAGATAAAAAATATTGAAAAGATAAAACTCTCAACTTTATAAGCTCATACAATGAAATACTTAAAATAATAATCAATCCAAAGTTAAATAATAAGGAAGAAGATAAAAGTATATAAGTAAGAAAAAGGAATCCTAAAGCTATGCCTGATATCCATCTAATCATTTTATTGCTTTCCAAATCGTCTATCTCTTGTAGAGAATTTTTTTAATGCAGATTTAAAATTGGATAATTTGAAGTCAGGCCATAGAAGTTTTGAAAAATAAAGCTCAGAGTATGATATTTGCCATAGGAAGAAATTACTTATACGAATTTCGTTTCCAGTTCTTATCAACAAATCAGGATCCGGTAAATTTGAAGTTGATAAAAGATTAGAGAATTCATCTTCAGTTATTTTATTAATATTTATTTTATGGTCTTTTAATCCCTTTATAGCATTCAGAATATCCCATCTTCCTCCATAGCTAATGGCAACACTAAGGATAAG
>CABZTA010000035.1 GCA_902528485.1 uncultured SAR86 cluster bacterium | reverse complement strand
CCTACCGCAGGCGTAAGATTTTTATCCGTTGCGGAGAGAAATTTTCCAATTCTCTGTGAAATAATTTTAATTTTTAAATCAACCTGATCTGTTTTAGATAAGTTCAATCCTACATATCCCTGATTAGATTTAATATTTTTGACAAGTAATTTATTAAGAGGAGTACTTTCAAAGATTAATAAAGCATCAAGCTTTGATGGATTATCAGAAACTAGACTGTAACCGCAGGAATAAATAAACAGACATAAAAGTGATAAAGAGACATATCGCATCACACAACAAAGTTTATCAATTTACCTTTAACAAATATTATTTTTTTTATTTCTTTCTCTTCTAAATACTTAGCAACATTTTCAATTTTCATCGACATAGATTTTACGTCATCTTCAACTGCTTCAATGTCAATGATTAACTTACCCCTGGATTTCCCATTGACTTGAACAATGCATTCAACTTCATTAGATTCTAAGAAATTTTCATTTGGAACTGGCCAACTTTCATTATAAAGAAAATGACCCCCAGCATCCTTCCACAGTTGTTCAGTAACATGCGGAATGATTGGATTAAGAAGACTTATCGCTACCTTCAAAGTTTCATTAACTAATTTTTTTTTGATCTTCAGATGAATTATCATCAAGGAATTTATCAGGAATCGCATTTATCATTTCCATGACTGAAGAAATCGCCGTGTTGAAAGAAAATCTCCTTGAGAAATCATCATTAACTTTTTTGATGGTCTGATTCACTTTAATATAAAGTTTCCCTATATCAGAATCTTCTGAGATATGTTCATAGTGTTCAACAGTTGAAAAATGTTTTTGGGACATCGTCCAGAGTTTATTAATAAATTTAAATGAACCTTTAATGCCGCTGTCAGACCACTCTAAAGACTGCTCAGCAGGAGCTGCAAACATCATAAATAGTCTTAATGAGTCAGCACCATATTCTTCAATTAGATCATCTGGATTCACAACATTACCTTTTGACTTAGACATTTTTGCGCCATCCATGAGAACCATTCCCTGACAAAGAAGATTTGTAAATGGCTCTCTTGTATCTAAATATCCTAATTCATTTAAAACTTTGCAGAAAAATCTTGAGTAGAGGAGATGAAGTATTGCATGTTCAATTCCACCTATGTACTGATCAACTGGTAACCAATAATTTGCCTCATTATCTAAAATATCATTGTTAGATTTAAAAGATGCATACCTTGCGTAATACCAGGAGGATTCAAAAAAAGTATCTAGCGTATCTTTTTCTTTAATGTATTTTTTTCCATTTCTCTCAATTGACTCTGCCCTTAGTTCCTTATCGGATAGATCTGAAAATGGGATGGCATCATTATCATCTTCATTTTCAGAAATCATCATAGGAATAGGAGCGCCCCAAGATCTCTGTCTAGATACCCCCCAATTCCTGAGCCTGTAATTTTCTTCAAATCGTCCAAAATTATTTTGCTCTGCAAATTTTTGTATTTTTATGAACGCATCATCAAAACTTAAACCATCGAATTGACCTGAATTAATTAATTTCCCTTTATCTGTAGATGCTTTATCAGAATCTTCGCCCTCAGAAGAAATTACTTTAATAATAGGCAGTGAATATTTTGTGGCAAATTCAAAATCTCTTTGATCATGACCAGGTACGCCCATCAATGCACCTGATCCATAATCTGAAAGCACGAAGTTTGCCACCCAAATGGGTATCTTTTCTTTTGAGACTGGGTGATAGGCAAATTCATTAAGAAAAAAAACCTTTTTTTTCCTGTAGTGTTTGATCTTTTTCTGCGCTTTTAACTTTAATCATTTCTTCTACCCAGATTTGTAAATCTTTATTCTTTGATAGTTTTCTTTTTGTGATTTCATGTTCTGATGAAAGTGCAATAAAGCTGACACCCATGATGGTGTCAGGCCTTGTAGTAAAAACTTCAATTGGCTGATCTATCACTGAGTTTTCAAATTGGAAAGCCATTCCTTTTGATTTACCAATCCAATTCTCTTGCATTAGCTTTACTTGCTCAGGCCACCCAGAAAGATTACTTAATTCTGAGAGAAGTTCATCAGCATATTCTGTTATTTTCAAAGACCATTGATTAAGGAATTTTTTTTCTACTGGTGCCCCGGATCTCCAGCCTCGACCGTCGATGACTTGTTCGTTTGCTAAAACTGTTTTATCAACAGGATCCCAATTTACTTCAGCTTTTTCTCTAATAACCAAACCCTTTTCAAACATTTTACAAAATAGATCTTGCTCCCATTTATAGTAGCTCTCATCACAAGTAGAAAATTCTCTACGCCAGTCATAGGCAAATCCTAATTGTTTAAGCTGACTTCTCATTGTTTCTATATTTTGATAGGTCCAGTCTTTTGGAGAAACTTTATTTTCTATTGCTGCGTTTTCTGCTGGTAACCCAAAAGCATCCCAACCCATTGGTTGCATGACGCATTTTCCTAATCTGATATTGAATCTAGAGATTAAATCACCAATCGTATAATTCCTAACGTGACCCATATGGATTTTTCCAGACGGATAGGGCAGCATGCTTAAGCAGTAAAATTTATCTTTATCAGTATCAGGATCTACCTCGAAAGCATTATTTGAATCCCAGTAATCTTGAATAGATTGATCAATGACTTTTGGATCATACTCTTTCATGAAAATATTTACTTTATGTTAAGAATATCTCTTAAGTAATTTATTGAGATTTTTTCTTCAACAAAGTTTGGCTCTATAAGAATTCTTTGATGAAGAGGAGCATTTGTATTTATTCCTTCTATGTAAGTTTCTTCGAGCGCTACTCGCATCTTTCTAATTGCAGAAATTCTATCACTTGAATGCGCACATATTTTCGCTATCAGAGCATCATAATATTGGGGAACTGTGTAGCCAGAATAAAGATGAGAATCGGTCCTAATCCTAAATCCGCCTGGAGGATGGAATTCAGTTACCTTGCCAGGAGATGGAATGAAAGTTTCATGATGTTCAGCATTTATCCTACATTCGATTGCATGACCGCGGCAGTTAATATCTTCTTGAGACAAAGGAATTGCCTGGCCTGCTGCAATCATAATTTGAAGTTTTACAAGATCAATCCCAGTTATCATTTCTGTGATCGTGTGTTCTACCTGCAATCTTGTATTCATTTCAATAAAGTAAAAATTTCCATCCTCATAAAGAAATTCAAAAGTACCTAAACCCTTATAATTAATTTTCTTGCAGGTATTCACTGCTATGTTTCTTATTTCATCTAATTTTTCTTGAGGAATATCAAAAGCAGGAGCTTCTTCAATAATCTTTTGATTTCTTCTTTGGATTGAGCAGTCTCTTTCAAAAAAATGAACAACATTGCCGTGATCATCAGCAGCCACTTGTATTTCTACGTGCCTTGGAGTTTGAAGATATTTCTCTATATAAACTTCGTCACTCCCAAAGCTATTTAAGGCTTCAATTTGGGTGAGACTTAGTTTTGACAAAAATTCTTCTTTCTTCTCACAGATTTGTATTCCTTTACCTCCACCTCCTGAAGCAGCTTTAATTATTACTGGATAGCCAATTTCATCAGCCATCTTCAATGCTTCTTTCTCCGAGTTAATCCTTCCTGTACCTGGTACGGCCTGCATTCCAGCTGATAAAACTGTTTCTTTTGCAGTGATTTTGTTTCCCATCACTTTTATGGTTTCTGAATCTGGTCCTATGAATTTGTATCCGCTAGATGTTACTTGTTGAGCAAAATGGTCGTTTTCAGAAAGAAAACCTACGCCCGGATGAATAGCATCAATTCCTGTCAGTTCTGATGCACTTATAATAGCAGCGACGTTGAGATAACTTTTTGCTGATTCTGCAGGTCCAATACAAATTGATTCATCCGCCATCTTTACATGTTTTAAATCTTTATCTGCTGATGAATAAACAGCAACAGTTTTTATATCAAGCTCTTCGCATGCTCTTAAGATTCTTAGGGCGATTTCTCCTCTATTAGCTATAAGGATTTTTTTAAACATTGGACTTTAAGAAATAATAAATAAGGTTTGATCGAACTCAACAGGCTCAGCATTATCAACTAAGATTTGTTTTACTGTTCCGGAAAACTCTGACTTTACTTCATTCATCATTTTCATGGCTTCAATTATACAAAGTACATCACCTTCATTAATCTGATCACCAACTTTTACAAAAGTTTCTGACTCTGGATTTGGAGCAGAATAAAAAGTTCCTACCATTGGAGAATTCATTTTATTTCCACTTTCAAGAATATCTGACGTTTGGCTTATTTCTTGAGTAACTGTTTCTTCGGGTGAAGGTGCCGATTGCTTAGCAATCGGAGATTGTTGAGTAGGTTCTGAAATAATAGGAGTTGTAGAAGAAATAAAATTACCTGGAATAGGGTTACTCTTTACAAGTTTTACAGCTTCTTCACCTTCTTTTATTTCTATTTCATTGAGATTAGATTCTTCTAACATTTCAATTAATTTTTTTACTTTACGAATATCCATTAATCCTCCCTTAGTAGATAATTTTTTGCTGCTTGAAAGGCCATTAAATAACTTTCCTTTCCAAATCCCGAAACCACGCCTAAAGCAATGTCTGAAAAATATGACTTTTCTCTAAATTCTTCCCTACCATAAATGTTCGACAAATGTATTTCAATCAAAGGAATATTTACACCGAGTATTGCATCTCTCAAAGATATGCTTGAGTGGGTGAAGGCGCCTGGATTAAATAGAATAACTTTTACTCCATTAGATTTAGCATCATGAATCTTATCAA
>CABZTA010000034.1 GCA_902528485.1 uncultured SAR86 cluster bacterium | reverse complement strand
CTAGGGCTGATAAGTTATCTCTTGAAGATTTTACATTTGGAGATGACCTCGAATTGATTTTTACAGCGGATAAAAAACATCACAAGAAAATTATTAAACTTTCTGATAACTCAGGAATTAACATTAACTTGATCGGGCATACTAGAAAAAATAGCGAAATTAAATACATCCTTAATAATGACGAAGTAAAATTTCCAAGAAAGAAGGGTTGGAATCATGGAGAAAAATAATTTTCCTAACACAAAGAATATTTTCCTCTTCATTGCTGTAGGTTTTAAACTTTTTAGAGCTTTTGACATAGTCAAGCCCTGGCCTATTTCTTACCTAGATCAAAATTTAAAAAATGGATTGGGAGTTTTCTTAGATGATTTGATTGCAGTATTATTGAGTTTTCTTGTGTTTTTTTGTTTTTATTATTTACTTAATTAATTTCTCTTTAATTTTCTTCACTATTTTATCTCTATCTAATTGATAGTCTTCTCTCTGTTCAGATATACCTCCGATCGATGGGAAATGATCGGAAATTCCAAAATTTATTGTTTTAACTTTAATATCTTCTTGAGCAATAAATTCATTTATCGCTGAACCGGCACCTCCAGCAACAACATTATCTTCAAGTGTCACAAGCAAATCACTCTGGTTTGCGCACTTTATTATAGATTCAGCGTCTAACGGTTTAACAAATCTCATATCAATCAAATTAGCGTCTAAATCTTCACTTATTTCATCTGAGAGTGACAGCATGGAACCAAAGCTTAAGATAGAAACTTTATTCTTCTCGGAAAATTTAATTTCTTTTGATTTTCCAATCTCAATTTCTTCAAATTCACTAGGTAGATCTGTTCCTAATCCAAAGCCTTTGGGGTATCTGACTGCAGCCGGGCCTTTAAACTTATAACCAGTTTCCAACAGCCTCCAACATTCTTCTTCAGAAGAGGGAGTCATAATAATCAAGTTAGGAATACACCTCATAAAAGATAAATCAAATATGCCAGAATGCGTTGCTCCGTCCTCACCAACTAATCCAGCTCTATCTATGGCAATCAAAAGATCAAGGTTTTGAATTGCTACATCATGGATTAATTGATCATATGCCCTTTGTAAAAAGGTAGAGTATATAGCTAGAACAGGTTTTTTCCCTTCGCAGGCAAGTCCAGCAGCAAAAGTCATAGCATGTTGTTCAGCGATTGCCACATCATAGAAACGTGATGGGAATTTATCCGCAAATTCAACCATCCCTGAGCCCTCTTTCATAGCAGGAGTAATTGCGACAAGGGAAGTATCAGCATTTGCTTTTGAAATTAGCCAAGAACCAAAAACATCTGAATATTTCATACCAACATTTTTCTCCTTTGATGCATTTGGATTTTCCATTTTTGTGATTGCATGGAATCCAATTGGATCGTCCTCTGCGGATTTAAATCCTTTTCCTTTTTTAGTAATTAAATGAAGAAGCTTAGGACCTGAGGTATCGTTAAGATTTCTTAAAGTTCTTATTATTTCTTTGACGTTGTGTCCATCCATGGGTCCAACATAGTTAAAGCCAAGTTCTTCGAATAATGTTCCTGGTGCAACCATGCCTTTGATATGCTCTTCAGCTTTACTAGCAAATTTTCTTGCAGAAGGGATCAATCTCAGCGCCATTTTTCCTCCCTCTCTTATCTGCGTGTACCATCGACTCGACCAAATTCTTGCTAGATAATTAGATAACCCACCAATATTTTTCGAAATCGACATATTGTTATCATTTAGGATTACCAATAAATCTTTATTAAGATTGCCAGAGTGACTCAAGGCTTCAAACGCCATACCAGCAGTTAATGCACCGTCGCCTATTACTGCTATAGCTTTTTCATTTGAACCTACTGTCATACCCAAAGCTGCGCTGATTGAAGTACTTGAATGACCTACACCGAAAGTATCAAAGATGCTTTCCTCTCTTGAGGGGAAGGGATGTAAACCATCTTTTTGTCGCATAGATGACATCAAGTTTTTTCTCCCTGTAATAATTTTATGAGGATAAGTCTGATGACCAACATCCCAAACTATCTTATCTTTAGGAGAATCGAAGACATAATGGAGAGCAACTGTAAGCTCCACAACACCTAAACCAGCACCAAAATGTCCACCCGTTTGTCCAACTGAGTATAAGAGAAATTCTCTAAGCTGATCACAGAAATCTCCTAATTGATTTTCTTTTAGCTGTTTTAAGTCTGAAGGTGAATTTACTCTATCTAGTAAAGGAGTTTCAGGACATTTAACTGGAATGGAATCAAATACTTTCACTCTATTTTAATTTGTTCTCTCAACTATAAATTTTGATAACTTAATCAGCTTTTGAGTATTGTAAGGGAGAGATTTTAAACACTGAATAGCTTCATTGCATAAGGATTCTGCTCTTGAAAGGGATTCTTCAATTCCAATTAATTTTGGGTAAGTATTTTTTTTTAAACTTTCGTCGGAATGCGCTGGTTTTCCAAGGGCTTCTGTTGATGAGGTGCAATCTAAAATATCATCTTTTATCTGAAAAGCTAGACCAATAAACTCTGCATACCTAATGAATGCTTGCATATCATTTTCAGGTAAATCTTCCTTCAAAAGACAAGTGGCATGAACGCAGGCAGAAATTAATTTGCCCGTCTTTAGAACGTGAATCATATCCAGTTCTTTAAGAGAGATATCTATATTTTCTGATTTAATATCTCTATTTTGTCCTTCTACCATTCCAAAGGGCCCGCAGGCTTTTGAAAAAATACTAATAATTTTAATCTTGGTTTCAGCAGATAAATTAGGATCATCAATTCCAGTAATTATTTCCAAGGCCAAAGGTTGGATAGCATCACCAGCAAGAATTGCTGATGCCTCGCCAAATTTTATGTGACAAGAAGGTTTACCTCTTCTCAAATCATCATTGTCCATTGCAGGCAGATCATCATGGATCAAAGAGTAACAATGAATTAGTTCACCAGATGCTGCCATAGCATCAATGCTTTCATCTTTGATATTTAAATTAAGGGAATCTGCAACAAGATATATTAGTTGTGGTCTAATCCTTTTTCCGCCATCCAGAACAGAATAATGTATAGCCTCTGTAATATTTGAAAAATCTTTTGCGGGTAAGGCTCTATTTAAAGCCTTCTCAATTCTTTTTCGATTTTTTTCTAGGAAAGAGAAATCATCAATCATTAGATATATCCTCAAAAGAAACATCTTCTCCTTCTTTAGAGGATAACTTTTTAATTTTAAGCTCTGCATCTGAAAGCATCTTTTGACAAGCTTTGGTTAGAGATATCCCTTTCTCATAAGCTTTTATCGAATCTTCTAAGGATAAGTTTCCTTCTTCTAAACTCTCTATAATTTTTCCTATCTCGCTGAGAGTTGATTCAAAATTGAGAGATTTTTTTTTATCGCTGTTGGACATTTGTTTTATTAGTAATTATTTCAAATTTTGAAAAAACTTCCTTCAATCTTGAAGGTAGAATTAACCAGGCTGGCGTCACAAAAAGGGTAAGTATTGTTGCAAAGGACAAACCCCAAACCAGACCAAATGCTAAAGGTTGCCAATAAACCGCCACTCTTCCGCCTAATCCAATTTCTCTTGAAATAAAATCAACACCAATGCTGCTTGCAAGGGGTAATAGTCCCACCACCGTGGTAAAAGAAGTAAGAAACACAGGTCTTAACCTCTGAGCACAAGTTCTGATTAGAATATCTTTTTCTTTCAAATTAATTGAGTTGCGTTTGAGAACATTGTAAGTATCAACCAAAACTATGTTGTTATTTACAACTATTCCTGCCAAAGCCACAACAGATAGTCCTGTGAAAAGCACACTGGTGATTGATTGTGTCAAGAATAGGCCAAGTTGAACGCCAGCAGTTGACAATATAATTGCAAAAACAATCACGAATGCTTGATAAAAGCTGTTAAGTTGGGTAACTAATAGCATAGCCATTAAGAAAATAGAGACTATTCCAGCCAAGGCAAAAAAAGATGCTGCATCTTCAACTTCTTCTTGCTCACCACCAAAAATAAAATTAATATTTTGAAATTCAATATTCTCATCAATCCACTCATTTATTTGTTGGATTACCAAAGAGGGCACAGCATTTTCAAGATAATCTGCTGTGACAGTAAAGGCCCTCTCCCCATCGACTCTTCTTATAGATGGAACATCAAATTCAGGAACTATCTCAACAAAACTACTCAATGGCATTAGCCCTTGTCTGGTTGGAATGTTTAATTGACCTAATTGATTTATACGCCTTTCAGACTCAGGGTACCTCACTCTAATCTCAACTTCATCATCCACGTCCTCAGGCCTGTACTCGCCGAGCTTAAGTCCGTTTGTTAGAAATTGAACGGCTGCCCCTATTTCTGTGGTTGATACACCAAATAAAGATGCCTTCTCCTTATCTATATCCACAGACCATTCAATTTTTCTCACTGGGATAGTGGTCTTTACATTATCAACGCCTTTAATAGAATTTTTCATAAATTCTTCTAAGGCAAGAGTAGCCTCGAAGACCACTTGAGAGTCTCTTCCAGAGACATCGATTTCAATGGGAGAATTAACTGGAGGACCACCTTCCTCTCTTCTTATAACAAATTTCAGTCCCGGGAAGTCTTTTTCCATATCTCTCAAACTATCCAAGACTTCATAGCCATCCCTTCCACCTGGCAAAATATCCTCTTCCAAGAATGGCAATTCAACCAAAAAGCCACCGATACCATCAGAAGAACCTCTGCTTCTAGGATCGCCTACAGACTCTCCCTTGGTGTACATTGAAAGTCTGAGAATTTCAGGTATTTTTACCATCTCATCCTCAATTTGTTCCATCAAGTCCAATTTTTCAGAAGCATTCAAGTTTCCTCTTGCCTCAATATTTACGCTTAAAAAAGTCGGTTCTCCATCAACGAAAAAAGTAGAGCCCGCACCATGACGTCCT
>CABZTA010000033.1 GCA_902528485.1 uncultured SAR86 cluster bacterium | reverse complement strand
CCTCTAGCGGATGGTAATTTATGAATAGGTAAAGAGTAAGATTTTCCTGAATTATCAATGATCACCACAGATTCACTATTTCTGCCTTTACTTGCTGAAAGAAAACTATCTCCTTCCCTGTATTGCAAGCTTTGAGGATCAATATCATGCCCTTTAGCTGCTCTAATCCACCCTTTTTCTGATAAAACGACCGTCATGGGATCATTAGAAATAAGATCTAATTCATCAAATGCTTTTGCAGAAACTCCTTCTCCATAAAAACTTTTTCGTTCATCGCCATATTCTTCTGCATCAGCTTTAAGCTCTTTTTTAATAAGAGTTTTTAGCCGAGATGAGGATTTTAGATATGCTTCCAACTCTTTTTTTTCTGAGGCTAAATCCTCTTGTTCAGTTTTTATAGAAATTTCTTCAAGTTTAGCTAATTGTCTTAGACGTATATCCAAAATTGCATTAGCTTGCAGATCTGAAAGCTTAAATTTTTTTATTAAAGTCTTTTTTGGATCATCTTCGTTTCTGATGATATTTATTATTTCATCAAGATTTAAATAGGCTATGAGGAGACCTTTTAAGATATGTAGTCTGTCATCAACCCAATCAAGCCTATGTTGTATTCGCCTTTTTACAGTCTCTGTCCTGAACTTAATCCATTCCTTTAGAATACCCTTGAGGTCAAATACTTTTGGCTTGCCATCAAGGCCAATAGCATTCATGTTAACGCGCGTATTTTTTTGAAGCTCAGTTGTGGCAAATAAATGAGACATTAACGCATCCTTATCTACACGATTTGATCTAGGGACAATTATAATTCGTACGGGATTATGTTCGTCTCCTTCATCTCTTATATCTTCAATCATTGAAAGCTTTTTAGAATCAATCTGTGCAGCAATTTGTTCAATTGCCTTCATGGAAGAGACTTGATACGGAAGAGAATTAATGACGATATTTCCATCCTCTACATCAAATGTTGATCTTAAAGTAATGGCTCCTCTTCCAGTCTCATATATTTCTAAAACCTCATCTTCGGAATTCATAATCTGAGCCGAGGTAGGATAGTCTGGTGCTGAAATACCTTTCATCAATTCTTTATTTGAAAGTTTTGGACTATCAATCAAAGAAATCACACCGTTAACAATTTCTTTTAGATTATGCGGCGGAATATCTGTTGCCATCCCAACTGCAATTCCAGAAGCACCATTTAATAAAACATTTGGAAGTCTATCCGGAAGAAATTTTGGTTCAATTAAAGTTCCATCAAAATTTGGTATCCAGTCAACCGTTCCTTGTGCTGCCTCTTCAAGAAGTGATTGAGCATAAGCAGACAACCTACATTCCGTATATCTCATAGCAGCAAAACTTTTTGGATCATCTAACGATCCCCAATTTCCCTGTCCTTCTAACAATGGATATCTAGTAGAAAAGTTTTGAGCTAACAAAACCATTGCTTCGTAGGCTGCAGAGTCACCGTGCGGATGAAATTTACCTATTACATCTCCTACAGTTCTGGCACTTTTTTTAAACTTAGAGCTGGATTTAAGTCCTAATTCAGACATTGCATAAATAATCCTTCTTTGAACTGGCTTTAACCCATCGCCTATAAAAGGTAATGCCCTATCAAGAATGACGTACATAGAATATTCCAAGTACGCCTTTTCAGCGTAATTGAAAAATGGCAGATCACTTTCTTTGCTCATTCTCCTTTGCTTAAAGTAGCTAGATTTCCTTTATCCTCTAACCAAGTTTTTCTATCTGCTGCTCTTTTTTTAGAGAGCAACATATCCATCATAGATATTGATTTTGTAGGCTGATCTAGTGTTAATTTTACTAATTTTCTTGAGTCTTTAATCATAGTAGTTTCTCTCAGCTGGCCTGGGTTCATTTCTCCTAAACCTTTAAATCTTTGTACTTCAATTTTCTTTGATTTATTTTTTTTGCCTAACTGTTTCACCAAATCATCTTTTTCTTCGTCATCAAGGGCATAAAAAACTTCTTTCCCTTGGTCAACTCTATACAGAGGAGGTTGCGCGACAAAGACTTTTCCAGCCTCAACAAGAGGTCTGAAGTGTCTCAAAAATAAAGCACACAATAGTGTTGCTATATGCGCACCATCAGAATCGGCATCAGCAAGGATACAAACTTTCCCATAACGAAGACCATTTAAATCGCTACATCCCGGCTCTAGACCAAGGGCGAGAGAGATATCTTTTACCTCTTGAGACTGTGTTATGGAACCTGTATCAACTTCCCAAGTATTTAATATCTTTCCTTTTAATGACATTACTGCCTGAAAGTTTCTATCTCTAGCTTGCTTGGCTGATCCTCCTGCTGACTCTCCCTCAACTAAGAAAAGCTCAGTTTCATCATCATCTGTAGAAACACAATCTGTAAGTTTTCCCGGCAAAGTTGGTCCTTTCGTAATTTTCTTTCTTTCTACTTTTTTTACTTGCTTTGACCTTTCTTGAGCGTTATCGATGCTTAGCAGAGCAATTTTTTCTGCTGCCTCTGTTTCTTGATTCAACCACAATGAAAAAGCATCTTTAATGATTGAGGTAGCAGTAGCTTGAAAATCTTTAGAAGATAACTTTTCTTTCGTTTGCCCAGTAAACTGAGGATCCTTTATCTTTGCAGATAAAATAAAAGAACAATCTTTCATGACATCTTCCTGAGTCAATTTGATTCCTTTCGGAATTAAGTTTCTAAGTGAACAAAACTCTCTTATGGATTCAGTAATACCAGACCTCAGTCCTGCTTCATGAGTTCCTCCTTCGATGGTAGGAATTAAATTGACATAACTTTCCGTGAGAATTTTATTTGACCAAGCAACAGCCCAACTGAGACCTTGTTCTCCATCAGAAAATTCCCCTTCTACTGTATCACTGGGTAATAATTCTGAATCGAGGGACTTTTTTAAATAATCTCCCAAGCCATCGACAAAACACCACGTCTCTTTTTCATTAGCAATCTTATCTATGAAATTTATGGTCAAACCTGAACAAAGAACAGCTTTTGCCTTAAGGGAATACTTTAAATTTTTTACTGATATTTTTGTGGTATCGAGAAATGCTTCATCAGGGTAAAAGGTAATCTTAGTCCCGGTATTCCTTTGCCCAACAGAATCAACTTCTTTGAGTGGTTTAGAGATTTCACCGCCTTTAAATTCAATTTCGTGTTTTTTTCCATCTCTTTTGATTTCGGCAATTAGTTTTTTGGACAATGCATTAACAACGGAAACTCCAACGCCATGAAGCCCTCCCGAGAAGGTGTAATCCTTATTAGTAAATTTTGCACCGGCGTGCAACCTAGTAAAAATTAATTCAATGCCTGGAACCTTTTCTTCTGGATGAATATCTACTGGCATGCCCCTGCCATCATCTTCAACTGTAATAGATCCATCTTTTAAAAGAAGAACTGATATTTGTTTAGCATGTCCAGCAAGCGCTTCATCTACGCTGTTATCTACAACTTCTGCGATAAGGTGATTTGGATCAGAAGTATCTGTGTACATTCCCGGTCTTTTTCTAACAGGCTCAAGACCAGAGAGCACCTCGATTGATTCGGATGTATACTCCTTCACCACTATTGTTTGTCTTTAGACTTCTTTGTAAATTTCACTACCTAGTTCTAAGAATTCTTCAGATTTCTTTTTCATCTCTTCAGATAATTTAACTTCCTCGTTTTTTGCATAATCTCTTACTTCTTGAGAAATCTTCATTGAGCAAAACTTTGGTCCACACATCGAACAAAAATGAGCCACTTTGGCGGAGTCCTTAGGGAGTGTTTCATCATGATATTCTCTTGATCTTTCTGGATCGAGTCCAAGGTTAAATTGATCTTCCCATCTAAATTCAAATCTTGCCTTGGATAAAGCATTATCTCTAATCTGAGCTGCGGGATGTCCTTTAGCTAGATCTCCAGCATGAGCAGCAATTCTATATGCCATCAAACCTTCTTTTACATCCTCTTTATTAGGTAAACCTAAGTGTTCTTTCGGCGTGACGTAACACAACATAGCGCATCCAAACCAACCAATCATTGAGGCTCCAATTGCTGATGTAATATGATCGTATCCAGGCGCAATATCAGTTGTTAAAGGCCCTAAAGTATAAAAAGGTGCTTCATCACAATGTTTGAGTTGCTCAGTCATATTTTCCTGAATCAAATGCATAGGAACATGACCGGGTCCTTCAATCATAGTTTGAACATTATCGTTCCAAGCTATCTTCGTAAGCTCGCCAAGAGTCTTCAATTCAGAAAATTGAGCTTCATCATTTGCATCGGCTATAGAGCCAGGACGGAGACCATCTCCAAGAGAAAAAGTAACATCATACTTTTGCATGATGTCGCAGATTTTATGAAAATTTGTATATAAGAAATTCTCCTCGTGATGAGCAAGACACCATTTAGCCATAATGGAACCGCCTCTAGAAACGATACCCGTAACTCTCTTTGCCGTCATGGGAACATAACGCAGTAGAACTCCTGCATGGATTGTGAAATAATCTACGCCCTGCTCTGCTTGTTCAATTAATGTTTCTTCGAAGACATCCCAGTTGAGGTCTTCTGCTACTCCGTTGACTTTTTCAAGTGCTTGATAGATTGGAACTGTTCCAATTGGCACAGGTGAATTTCTTATAATCCACTCTCTTGTTTCATGTATGTTTTTACCAGTTGATAGATCCATGACTGTATCTGCTCCCCAGCGCGTAGACCAAGTTAACTTTTCTACCTCGTCTTCGATTGACGAGGATAAAGCTGAATTTCCAATATTAGAGTTAACTTTGATTTTAAAATTTCTACCTATAATCATAGGTTCAAGTTCGGGATGGTTTACATTGGCAGGTATTACAGCTCTTCCGCATGCTATCTCATCGCGCACAAATTCAGGGGTATAAAAAGGTGGAATGCTGGCCCCAAAAGACTCGCCTGCATGGAAAGTTCCTTCTTTCAGTTTTCTATTCTTTTCTATGTTCTGATTTTCTCTAATAGCGATATATTCCATTTCAGGTGTAACAATGCCTTTTTTAGCAAGACTCATTTGAGTGCTTGATGGATCTTCTTCTAACCTTTTTTTCAGCCAAGTTCTTGAAGACGGCAAGCCTTCTTTTATATCAAAAGATACTTCTGGATCGGTATATGGACCAGAGG
>CABZTA010000032.1 GCA_902528485.1 uncultured SAR86 cluster bacterium | reverse complement strand
TCCACGATTTAATTTCATTCGATACTGAGTCAAAAATACTCCCAACAGTTGTGGCAGAGTAGTGTGGAAAGAGAGTGATTACCTCAATTTCCCTACAGTTTGCTTCTTTTAATTCATTGAGAGCGCTTTCGATACTCGGGTTTCCATACCTCATACCAAGCGCTACTTCGTAATTTGATGGCAGAGATTTTTGAACTTTTTCTTTTATCTTGATGCAATTGGCTAATAAAGGAGATCCTTCTTCAGTCCATATAGACTTATATAACTTAGCCGAATTAAATGATCTGAAATTTAAAATAAAAATGTTTAGAACAAACCACCAAATTATTTTTGGCACTTCAATAATTCTAGGATCAGATAGAAACTCTTTAAGATATCTTCGAACGCTTAATACATCTGGCGAATCAGGAGTTCCTAAGTAAGTAATAAGCACTCCCTTTTTTTGCTCATTTTCGTGATGAAAATTTTGCTCTCCTTTAAATTTCATTTAAAAGCCTGCCTAATTTGACTGACAAAATATTTCACATGTTCCTCGGGCGTGTCTTTATTAATTCCATGCCCTAACCCACAAACCCAACCGATCCTTTCGTCTTGTTTCAGAGAGAGCATGTCTTCGATAAAATGATCTAGCGCTTGATGAAACTCATTTGGATTAGCAAGAAATTTTAATTCATCGAAGTTTCCTTGCACGAATCCATGATCAACATTTTTTAAAGTTTCATGCAGTGATGTTTGTGAATCTATGCCAATTCCTGCAAAAGAGTTTTCATTATCATTGGCATAGGAAATAATACAATTATAATCAACTTCTTCTTTAGCATAATAGCCAACTTTTTGTTTGAATGGTTGAATCATATGTTTTGTAACTTTTTCCATATAAGATGAAAAATCGATATTGACTAATTGATGTGCAGAAGAATCAAAAATCATTACAATTTCAGCCCCTGCTTCAATTTGCATTGCAATATTTTTTTGTAGAAAAGGAATAATAAACTCCTCCAGTAAGAAGTTTTTTTCGCTTGTAAGGTTTAAAGAATTACTACCTAATTTATTTGTCCCCATGCCAAAGGATAAGACTGTCCAAGGACCTCCCACAAATCCAATAAGCGATTTATCATCGCCTAATTTTTTCTTGGTCAGCTGCAGAGCTTCTGACTGAAACTCCATAAATCTGAGATCTTTTTTATTTAGTATTTTTTTAAAATTTTGCACACTAAGAATTTCCTCAAATTTTGGCCCGGGATCAAATGCTAAATTCATCCCCATTGCTTGCAAAGGCCACAAAATGTCACTAAAAAGAATTGCTACGTCAAAGTCAAAATCCTCAATTGGACCTATGGCAGTCTCTGCAGCTAACCCAGGTTTTTTACATAGCTCTTCAAAAGAATATTTTTCGCGCAGCGACTGATAGTGTTTATGGTATCTCCCTGCCTGTCGCATGAACCATATTGGAGGGCAAGATTGAGATTTCCTGGCTAAAGCATTTTCAAATTTGTGATTTGGCATGACTCAGCTCAATTTCTTTGCAACTTCTTCTGCAGCATAAGTGAGTATGCAGTCAGAACCAGCTCTTTTGAATGAATGTAAAACTTCCATCAAAACCTCTTCCTGCAACCATCCTTTTTCAATTGCTCCTTTCAACATTGAGTATTCACCTGATACCTGATACGCAAATGTCGGCACCTTGAATTTTTCTTTTACCGCACGTATAACATCAAGGTAAGGCATGCCAGGCTTTACCATAACTGCGTCTGCTCCTTCGTTAAGATCCATCTCAACTTCATGTAAAGCCTCATTAATATTTTGGGGCGACATTTGATAAGAATCCTTATTCCCTTTGCTTAGGTTTGATGATGACTGAACAGCTTCTCTAAAGGGACCATAAAATTTTGAACTATATTTAGCTGCGTAGGAAAGAATTACTGTATTAAAAAAATGATTTAGCTCGAGCTCTTTTCTGATTGCACCAATCCTCCCATCCATCATGTCTGAAGGAGCTATAACATCAGCTCCCGCATCTGCTAGAACTAGTGCTTGCTTTTTTAGTACTTCGACTGTTTTGTCATTATCTACATAGTCTTTTTTGTCTAATATTCCATCGTGGCCATGCAAGGTATAAGGATCAAGGGCAACGTCTACTATGATTACCAAATCTGGAATCTTTTTTTTAATAGACTCGACAGACTCACATATCAGATTTTTACGATTATGTGCTTCAAAACCTTCTAAATCCTTTTTTTTAGGATCTATTACAGGAAAAAGAGCGACAGCTTTTATTCCCAGATCTATTAAATTTTTACAATAATCAACTACACCATCCTTTGAGTATCTATTTACGCTGGGCATGGAATCAATTGCTTCAGTCTTTTTAATACCTTCCTTGATAAAGATAGGTTGTATTAGATCGTCAACTGTTAGGCTAGTTTCTGCGGTTATCTTTAACAATGACGGATTACTACGCAACCTTCGCAATCTAGTATCTGGAAATTTTCTATTCATCTGTATCAGCAGTCATTTGATCTTTCCAATCTTCATAATTTAGAAAAGGAACTACCTTTCCCGAAATTTGGCGGTCAATTATGTCATAGCTTGCCCCTAAACCGCATGCATGATTAGCTTCGATAATATTAGGATATAATTCAAGCGCATATTCAAACGCACTGCCGCTCATCCAATAAAAATACTGTTTGTCCTTCATTTTTATCTCATCTTTAATTGGTATCAGTTCGTATGAAATAAATTTTTCCATTGAGCTTTTTTCTTGGTTTCTATCATGCGTAAAATTCAACCAATCTAAATCATCAAATATAGTACAAGGTGGTTCGTTATTTTTTCCTAAACTATCTGAAGTACCATTTATCCAGTAGCCTTTCGCAGCTAATTTTTTCCAAGTTTCAACTCCACCTGTCCATAAAATATTTGATGAGTTGATTCTAATTCCATCCAATAATGCATCTTGTCTGGAAATAAAAATACCTTTGTTCTCCATTGCTTCTATTTTTTTTAAAGTACTTTGAATAAATTTGCGCTCAAAGAAAACGCTTTCTTCTTTTTCCGTTGGAAAAATTTCATTTATATTTACTTTTTGTTCAACTTTTAATTTTGGTATCTGCTTAAAAGTGCTCTCTTTTAATTCAATGCCCTCTTCTGTTAGACCTCTGATATTAGTTATCTCCCCTAAATTGATCTTTTTTATTGATATACCTATTTTTTGATGACACCCCCCTCCATACTGAGAAAGAATTTTTCTTTCTCTAGATACTGCATCAAAGGTACTTTCATTATTTATAGAGGCCGCAATAGAATTTGCAAAGTCATTGTTTTCTGCAACCTCAATAGCAAGAGCACCTTGACCAGGAGCACATGGATTTATTGAATTTGGTAATATCATCCAAGAAAATGAATTAGAATTCTTTTTATAAAGCTCAACAAAATCCTCATCCTCGGCAAGCCTATCAATTGCTGCCTTGGCAATAACTACCCCATCTAATGGATCATTCAAAAATTTAGAAAACCTAGTTTGAATATTTCCTCTTATTGGATGGAATTCCGTCTTAGATATTTTCCACGGCAATAAATGAGGCAACGACATTGAAAGGTTTCTCTCCCTTCGCGGAGAGGAAGAATAGATTTTTAAAAAGTTTTTTTTAATTGAGTCTTTCTTTAAAAAAAGAATATCCCTACTATCAGATCTTGCAAGTGTTGAGACAATATTAGTGCCTTTAGGCATTTCGATAGGTAAGTCTTTCCATGAGTGAACAACCATATCGGTCTCATCATTTAAAAGAGCATCTCTCAAGTCTGATGTAAAGACACCTTGTTCAGGCATTTTGCTTAAAGGAGTCGTTAAATCAATGTCACCCTTAGTATCTCTATATGAGTGAGTGACATTCATGTCAGGATATTTTTCTTTGATCTCATCTGCAACAAGACGAGCTTGTATTTTAGCCAGATTGCTATTTCTTGAAAGTATTCTGATAATTTTCAATATAACTGTTTGTTCTTAATAAAAACATAATGATACCCGAATGTTGGAAGAAGTTCTGATGTGTTATAGTTCTCGCAAATTCATTTTGCAAATCAAGTTAAATTAAATAGTAGGTAATAAATGAATTATGAAAAATTTTTTGGCGACGAACTTAAATCTCTTAAGTCACAGGGTTTATATAGAAAATTTCGCGAAATAAATAGAACACGATCCACTTTTCCAAAAGCAACCGAACACGATGGAGAGTCTGAAAGACAGGTTGAGGTTTGGTGTAGTAATGATTATTTAAACCTGAGTCAACATCCTGCTATTGTTAATGAAACCATCAAAGTTACACAAGAATTAGGAACTGGCTCCGGTGGTACAAGAAACATCTCTGGAACTTCTTCATATCATGCGGATCTTGAAAGAACGCTTGCTGAATTGCACAAAAAAGATTCTGCCTTGATATTTCCATCTGCTTATACAGCCAATCAATCTACCTTATGGACTTTATGTAAAAAACTAGAAGGAATTGAAATATATTCAGATGAACTAAATCATGCTTCGATGATTCAAGGAATCAAAAATGCCAACGTTAAAGTGCATATTTTTAGACATAACGATACCGAACATCTAGAGGAGCTGCTAAAAACGTCAAATGCAAATACTCCCAAAATGATCGTGTTTGAGTCCCTCTATTCTATGGAAGGCTTAAGGTCTCCTATTGAAAAAATTATTTGGCTCGCAGAGAAATATAATGCGCTTACCTATCTAGACGAAGTTCATTCTGTTGGCTTATACGGTCCGGAAGGAAGAGGTATTGCTGCTGAAGCTGGGGTCTCCGATAAAATAGATATTATTAACGGAACTCTCTCAAAGTCTTTTGGTCAACTAGGTGGTTATGTAGCTGCTAATGCAGATATCATAGATTTCATTAGAAGTTTTGCTCCTGGCTTTATATTCACTTCATCAGTAAATCCGTCCATTGTTGCAAGTTCCGTAAAAGCAATAAAACTAGCCAAAAAAGCAGATCATCTCAGAAGAGAAATAAAATTTAATTCTGATCAAATAAGAGCGGGTTTAAGGAACCTTAATATCCCTTTCATCGAAAATGATAGTCACATAATTCCAATTCTCATTAAAGATCCTGTTATGTGTAAAGACGCTGCAAATCTTTTAGTTGATAAACACGGAATCTATATTCAACCTGTCTTCTTCCCGACAGTTCCAAAAGGTGATGAAAGATTTAGAGTGACCATTACCCCAAAACATAACGCAACGGATATTCAAAACTTTTTAAGTGCTATTGATGATGTTTGGACAGAAATGTCTCTAGAAAGGGTAGAAGCAGACAGCAAAGTAGTAAATTTAAATTCTTAATTTAGGTTGCTGGGCGATAGAAGGATCTCCAAAGAGCTATCCCTCCGATCAAAGAGATAATCCAGAAAAGTAATTCAATGTAGTTTGGATTGCTGTTGTAGCCGAAAAAACCTTTAAGAAATACACCAACTCTTCCGCTGTCATGCAAGATGTGCGTATATTGTTGTTTGCCCTTCAAATCAAAGGAATAAAAGAAAGAGTTGTCTGTTTCCTCGAGACTATTCTTGGGTTTTAAAATGTCCCAAGGACGAGCGATATCTGATTTATTTTCTATGCCTATCAATTGGAGATTGTCTGATTTAACAAGGTAACTTTCTGCTTCATGGGTACCATAAGCAATCATGCCTGATGCCAAAAATACCAGCAATAAGGTTGTCCCTTGAAAGAAAGATCTTAAGTTAATTCTTTTGCCCTGAACAA
>CABZTA010000031.1 GCA_902528485.1 uncultured SAR86 cluster bacterium | reverse complement strand
TAGTTTCTTTGGAAAGTTTAAATTTTTAGTTAGCGATATGGTGGATTTGGTTTTGACGCTGGATTCCCAAAATTGGTCAGGAGACTTAAGTCTAAATTCAGAACTAGGTATGGGCGGATTTCCTGTAATGTATTCAACAACGTCCTCCCTAGGACAGGATGAGGGATCAAGGGACAGACTGTCTTTTACAGTAAACTTTTCTGAAAACAGTGCAGCTTATGATAACGGTAGTTTTACTTTCTATACCCAAAAAACTGACCAAACTCAGGTCACTACCACAAGTAAGTCAATCACTGGGGAAATGATTACTGGAGCAGGCGGCCCCCCCTCATTCGTTCCAAATATTCCACCCTTACCATTAGTCGAGAATAAAGATTATCGCTTTGATCAGTCTATAAAAGGCTTCTCTTTTCAAATGTTTAAATCAGTCAATGCAGATGTAAGGCATAACATTGTTTATGGAGCGACTTTAGAAACAATTTATATCTCAAGACCAAGATTCAAAGATGAGAGAAACCTTTTAACCGGCGCAATCAATAATAATATTGGAGGAGAGCTTTATCCTAATAAAACTTTTCCTGATTCTGACACAATTAGATCAGCTATATTTTTCAGCGATAGGATGGACATAGATCCATCGTTATCAATAGTGTTAGGCGCTAGGATAGAAGGCTATAAATTAGAAACTTATCCAGATAAACTCTTTGAAAATGTAAATCCTTTTGGCTACGATCTTGTGGATCAGCAAGATGCTCGATCTTCTTTTAAGTTCGGCTTGATCAAAGATTTTGCTGGTGATAATTCCTTTTATTATCAATACGCTCAGGGATTCAGAAGTCCTGATTTTTATGACTCAAACTTGAGCTTCACTAACTTTGCACAAAGATACACTATTATTCCTAATGCAGATCTTGAGTCTGAGACAAGCTATGGGCATGAAATTGGATTTAGAGGACAAGTAAATCAGTCCAACTGGTCAGTAGCATGGTTTCAAAATAACTATGAGGATTTTATTGATTTTGTCATGACAGGTGTTTCAAGAACCGGGCTCTTACAATTTGAGGCACAAAATAAAGATGCTGTTGAGCTGAAAGGAATTGAATTTTCTATCAACAGTGAAATTTCTGAAACTTTTTCAACAACTTTTTCTATTAATACCTTAGAGGGAATTGAAGACGGAAAAGATAAGAAAAATATTGAGCCTGACAGCGTTCAATTTGGTGTTAATTGGAATGCTTTAGATGATAAATGGTCTGTCGCAGCAAATGCTAAATACTCAGTTGGGAGTCCTTCAGACTTACCTCCTATAGTAAGTAGATCGGGAGAAGCTTCACCGGCATTCAGCATTCCAGGAGAAACCATAGTCAATCTCTTCATAACAAGAAAAGTTAATGAAAATTTTTCATTAAGAGCGGCTGTCAGAAATTTAGGTGATGCGAAATATCATAATTGGGTGAATGTAGCGGGTTCAGCTGATGTGACCGATAATGATTACGTCCTTAATCCTGGAATTAATGGAAGCCTCACATTTGTCTATAAGTTTTAAAAGTAAAGTTTCAATAAGCTCTCAGCCGTCACATGACGGCTGAATCTTAAAATAATCATGGCTCTGACTAATATCAGCAGAGAGGATATTGAACTCCTAGTTGATACTTATAATCATAGGCATCTTGATGCTATAAACTTTATTTCAAAATTTTTTTATGGAGAAGTTCAGGCAACAATGTCGGAGATTACCGAGTTCGATGAAAATTTTCTTGTCATCTCATCCGTATCACTAACTGAAAAAAAAGATCATAAATTTGAATTTTTACAAAAAATAAAAACATCTGAAGAGTTTCAGAATAATTTAATTTTACTTCTTATTCAGGCAAGGGAAAAAGCACCTAGCTCTGAGCCGCTTACAAACATTGAAAAAGAAATCGAAAAGACTAAAAATCTTGATACGTATTTTACGAAAGTTAAATCAAAAAAAGTTATTTCTAAAAATATTGTTGAGATTACTTTTCAAGGTGGACTAGAAAGCCTTCCTAATTTTGGCAATGATGCTTTTCTGTATTTTATTGTATCGGAAGAAAAAAATTTTATATTTCCTAGCGATTTCAGTATGACAACTTTTAGATCACTAAAAGCATCTGAAACATCTACTTCTCTGAATGGTGCTTATTACACAATTAGAAGAAAAAGGGCCGATGAAATAGATGTCTGGTTTGTGCTTCATTCGGATCCAGGCCCGTTGGCTGATTGGGCTGAAAAATGCGATGCAGGTTCTAATGTAGCCGTCTGGGGTCCGCGGTCATCTTTTAATCCTCCGAAAGACATAGATCAATATGTATTTATTGCAGATGAAACTGCTCAACCCGCTGTTCTCTCATGTATAGAAAATCTAAATGGTAAAAAATACATTGGAATTTTTGAGACTAAAAATAAGCAGTATGAGTATGATTTGAAAGGTATATCTGACTGCATAAAATGGATATATCGGGATGATTTCGTTGAACAAAGTGAAGATTTAGTAAACGAAATAGTCTCGTTAGTTCAAAAGGCTGATAATACTTATATTTTTGGCGCTGGAGAGGGCAAGCGCATGCTTACCTTAAGAAGAGTCCTTAAAGAGGCAGGATTTTCAACAAAAGAAACTAATCTGATAGGTTACTGGAAGAAATAGATTTAAGAATTTTCTAAAAATATCTTTTGTATCTTTGAGGAATGTTTCTTATAGTCTGAAACGATAGAAGAGAGAAATTCATGTTTTTTCTCATACGACATGGAAAAGATATCGACACCTTCAGTGCTTTCTACAAAAGCTTTGTTTGGATCTTTCCCAGCAAGCAATGAGTGTAGGGAACCGAGAAAGTTCCATCGATAAGTTTCTCTAATATTCTCAAATCGATCTAAAAGCTCTAAAGGGTCTCCCTCTAGCTCTCCTTCCTTGATGGCTTGTTTGATCATGTTATCGGTAACACCTTTTGTATTTTCATTCCAAAGCTTCATTAAAAACGTAGGATTTTCCGCGACCCATTCAAGAATAGGAGACCCATAAAAAGCATGAAATTGAAAGTAATTCCTTATAAAAATCTGTTTTAGAGGACTAGTTTCATGACTTGTTAAATCGATTACAAAATCTTGAATACTGATGATCACTTCCTTTGTTATTTCTTCAAAAAGATCTGTGATATCTGAAAAATGATTATAAAAAGTACCGTAGCCTAACTTGGCTTCTTTGGTGACTTTAGTAACATCTATGTTTTTATAACCATCCCTTTCAATGAGGTTTGCTGCTGCTTTGATTAACTTATTTCGGTTGGTTGCCTTTCTAGTTTGCATGTTGTCATCTTACATAAAAATGACAAAAAAATGACTTTATGTCGATTTATTTTTTTCTGCTACAGCCTTGATGAATTTAGGACCGATTCCACAACAACCACCTATTATGGATGCTCCAAGATTTTGCCATTCCTCTGCAAAGTCTAAAAATTTTTCAACTGACAAATCTCTTACTGATACTTGAACGTCGTTATCAAGCGTCCAGCCATCAGGAACATTAAAGACATTTGGATAACCGCCTATAGGTTTTTGAGTTAATTCTTTCAATTCTTTCAGCCCCTCAGTAATCGCATAGGGATCGGTGCAGTTGAACAAGTATGCTTCAGGCTCTATCGAAGCAGAAGCTCTGAAAGCTTCCTTGATGGACTCTCCGCTCCGCAGTTTATTTTTTTGATCTTCTTTAAGAGACCATGCAATCCAAACAGGTTTTTCGTTATCAAGATTGTGTAAAGCTTGCATGACATGTTGCATCTCTTTGATCGATGACATAGTTTCACAAATAAAAATATCAACATACGGAGTAAGCTCTTTTACGAGAGTTTCATAAATTGGAACAGCTTCTTCCTCATCTATGACAAGATCCGGTCGGTAGCTTTCTTCTAATGGAGGCAAGGAACCAGCAACAATAACTTCTTTTTTGGAATCTTTGACGGCCTCTCTTGCAAGCTTTCCAGCAAGGCGAATAAGTTCAGGCATTTTATCTTCAGCGTTTTTCTTAGATAGATAACTAGGTATGGTTGAGTAGGTGTTGGTTATGATTAAGTCAGCACCAGAATCTATATATTCTAGATGAACCTCTTTCACTACCTCAGGGGCATCTATGAGGTACTGAGCAGACCAAAGCCCTGATACAAGATCTGATCTTCTAATGAGGAGCTCATTCCCCATGCTTCCATCCATCAAAATCATATTTCTTTAATCTTAATTATTATCTAACGCAGTATCATCGGTCGAGAACAAAGCAACTTGCTCAGTTCTAATGGAGCTTATCCAAATGGGTGTCGACCAAGCTCGTTCTTGTATTATGGTCTCTAAATCTTTTCTGATTGTAGATCCTGTTTTTATGGCATCCCAGGTTGACCATCGGCAAGTCGGGTTCTCTAATACTCTGACGTAATAAAAGTTCTTTTGCGTTGGATCGTAATTTTCATCGGTCCAAATAGTTTTCAACTCAGCAGCTCCCTTATCCATGGAAAAAGCGCAAGTTTCTAAATCTACTTTTGCTCCATTATCAGGACAACGATTTGTTTTAGAATCAACCTTCATACCGTTGGAGCAGACTACATCGATTACTTCTTCATAGGGCATAGCGTCGAATTCGTCTATGGTACCTTTAATGATTTGAATTCTTTGAAGCGGAGCGCCGTTCTTATCTCTTTGAGCCCAAACAATAAACGATGGCTTTTCATCCTTATTGTAAGCAAGATCTCCACCCATACTGACACCTTTTTCATATGCCTTAGCAATAATTTCCTCATCACCTAAATCTAGATCGTCTAATCCAAAACCTCCAAAAAATCTTAATTTAATTCTTGTGCCCGAAGTTGCATAAGTCTCTTTTCTGCGAAAGCCAGCAAATATCGACTCTCTGGTATTTTCTTCAGCCCAAACTGCTGCAATTCCTGATGCTCCCCATCTAGAATAATAAGTATCGAGAAAATATTCTTCGTCCTGTTCGATGAATCGATAGAGTCCTTGTGTATTTACCGATGAAGTAATTTGATCGATATCTTCCTTCGCAAGAGTAGTTGATCCTCTCAGGAAAGTTTCACCATCAAGCAAACCCACTTTTGACCAATAGTTTGATTCATCATACGAAGAGGCAGCTGTATGCGTATCGCTGGCTCCCACTAAACCAAATTTATAAGGATTACCTTTGCCTTCCCATTCCGCTAGCATGCCACGAAGATAGGCATCTCTGACGTAACCCCCGTAAGGAATGGAGTAAATATTTTGACCAATTCTCGAAGGAAAGATTTCAAAATTAGCCCACTCATCATTAGGTGAAAGAAGAGGATGAGTTTCTGAAGTTCCTTTAACTTGAGTCACCTCTACTAGAGGTTCATTTCGCATCCTGAATTCTGCGTATTCTTTATCAACAACATCACCGTTCCATTTTTCATCTTCGAACATCTGCCCATTTGAACCATTACTGTTATGGGGGATAGCTATACTATCAATTCCTTTTTGGTCTCTGAGCATATCCATCCAAGTCCATAAGTCTTCAGGATTGATTGAATCAATTCGTGAAAATGGCCTGGTCGGCACGTTTGATCCTTCAAAAATTACGTTCCTGTGAAGGTTTTCAGAATTTGCCATCGAAGATGTAAATTCGTACGCAATAAAAGTTGTTAATTTACCTGGCTCATAGTTTTCCTCCGCAGAGCGGGCTACATCCGCCCAAGCAGCAAGATGCGTTTGATGATCATACATATCACTCGCTTGGGATAAATTATTAGTTCGCCAAGCATTGATTGCTCCAACTAAATCATAATCTGCCAGAGTTCTAACCATATTTCTAAAAGCACCAACCCTTTGCGGAATCGAGTCTATATTTACATTCTCAATAGCATTAAGATCGTGAAAGTGATCTGCACCGGGAAGCTTAGAGGCTTTGGATCCAACTTCAGCCCATCCTGGGACCATGCCCATGAAAAAACCATGATCAGTAACCGCATAAAAATCAAGCGGCTCTTGTAATTGCTGGTCAAACCCTAATGGATGCTTAATGGACTCTCCGCGAGCAAATCGATAAGCATCATCCGGTGTAGCGGTTGTGCCAAAAATATAGGCATCAAAAGAATGCTTGGTGTGCACATGAAGGTCACCAAAAAAAACGTCCCTATCTTCACTGTAAGTAGGTCTTGCATTTTCTCTCTTACTTAAATCTGCTTCTTCTGAAAAGTCTTTTGTCTGTTTGAGAGAGTCGGAACAGCTAATGAAAAATATTGTTGTTACAATCAGTAAAATTTTAAACATCTTTTCCCCTTAAAATCTTATAAATATTTTCTTTTTTT
>CABZTA010000030.1 GCA_902528485.1 uncultured SAR86 cluster bacterium | reverse complement strand
GAGAAGAAATGGGCTCATCGCCCAACAAAGCGTCTAGACCTCTCTTTAAAGTTTTTCTGTCTTCGCTCATGCAACCATCGAATCTTTCTCAAACTTTGAAATAACTTCTCCGGCTAGCGCAAGATAAGCAACCGTTCCCTTGGCTTTTGGATCATAAAAAAGACCCGGTTTCCCGGAGCTGGGGGCTTCAGCCAGTTTTATGTTTCTTGGTATAACTGTTGAGCAAAGCTCATTAGGAAAATATTTTTGCAGCTCCTCTGAGACCTCTCTTGTCAGCCTGGCCCTTGGATCGAACATTGTTCTTAAGATAGCGCTGATCTGTATGTTTTCTCCGGTCTTGTTGTTGATGTCGTTGATGGCTTTATTCAGCGAAACAAGCCCCTCCATTGCATAGTATTCACACTGCATGGGAATGATTAGTTTGGAGCTGGCTCTTAGAGCGTTCAAAGTAAGAATGCCCAATGACGGCGGACAATATTACAATATCTAAATTCATAGGCGGTTGAGCACTTAAGATAACTTTTAAGTGCCTATTAAACTATTTCTTACGGAGTTTGCGCAAGGCTTGTAGACGAGCTGACGCTTCTGCTAATTCAGCTTTGGCTCTAGAAAAATCCATATCTGATTCAGCATTTTCTTGATTCCTTAGAGCTAATTCTTTTGCTCTCTCAGCTTTTGATTCATCAATATCATCTGCGCGTTCTGCAATATCAGATAATAAAGTGACTTCTTGAGGCTGAACTTCAACAAATCCGCCTGAAGCAAAAAAAACTTCTTCGCTTCCATCTTGAAGGGTTAGCTTAACTGGTCCAGGCTTTATAGAGGTTAGAAGTTGTGAGTGACCAGGAGTGATTCCCAGCTCGCCTTCGGCCCCGGTTACGCTCAACATTTGAATTTCTCCAGAAAAAATTTCTAGCTCAGCGCTTACTATGCTGCATTTCATAGTGCTCATTTAAGTTTTTCTGCGTTCTCTACAACTTCTTCAATTTTTCCAGCCATCAAGAATGCTTGTTCGGGAAGATCATCGTACTCTCCTTCCAAGATTCCTTTAAAACCTCTCACAGTGTCTTTAATGGAGACAAATTTTCCGGGTGAGTTCGTAAATACTTCTGCCACAAAGAAAGGTTGAGATAAATATTTCTCAATTCTTCTGGCTCTATTTACAGTCTGCTTATCTTCATCTGACAACTCATCCATACCCAAAATAGCAATAATATCTTTAAGCTCTAAGTATCTTTGAAGAACTTGCTGAACCCCCTTGGCAACATCATAGTGTTCTTGACCGACAATAGATGGCTCAAGCTGTCTACTGGTGGAGTCAAGAGGATCTACTGCTGGATAGATACCTAAAGATGCAATTTGTCGAGAAAGTACTACCGTTGCATCAAGGTGAGCGAATGTTGTCGCCGGCGAAGGATCTGTCAAGTCATCTGCAGGAACGTATATCGCTTGCACTGAAGTGATTGATCCCGTCTTGGTTGATGTGATTCTTTCTTGAAGGACGCCCATTTCTTCGGCTAGTGTTGGCTGATAGCCAACTGCTGAAGGCATTCTTCCAAGCAAAGATGAACATTCCACTCCGGCCAAGGTGTACCTGTAAATGTTATCAACGAATAATAGGACATCTTTACCTTCATCTCTAAATTTCTCGGCAATGGTTAATCCTGATAAGGCCACTCTCATTCTACATCCTGGAGGTTCGTTCATTTGTCCATAGACAAGCGCAACCTTATCCAGCACTTGTGATTCGGTCATTTCTAAATAAAAGTCATTTCCTTCTCTTGTCCTCTCGCCGACACCAGCAAAAACTGAATAGCCGCTTGTTTCGTAGGCGATGTTTCTTATTAATTCCATCATGTTGACTGTTTTTCCTACTCCGGCTCCTCCAAATAATCCAACCTTGCCCCCTTTGGCAAACGGGCACATAAGATCAATAACTTTGATTCCAGTTTCTAATATCTCAGATGACTCCGCCTGATCTTCATAACTTGGCGGGGCTCGGTGAATAGGCATTTGCTCTTCAGCTCCAACATCGCCTTTTCCGTCTATGGGTTCGCCCAATACATTCAAAATTCTCCCTAAAGTTTTTTCTCCGACAGGTACTTTGACCGCATCTCCAGTGTTTGAGACTTTTGCACCCCTTTGAAGACCCTCTGTTTGACCCATTGCAATGGTCCTAACAATTCCATCTCCAAGCTGTTGTTGGACTTCTAATACTAAACCCTCCCCTTCAACTTCGAGAGCGTCGTATATTTTAGGAAGTTCCTGTCTAGAGAATTCCACATCGATTACGGCTCCGATTACTTGTACTACTGTGCCTTGGCTCATTTTATTTTCCTCAAGTTCTAAATTGCTTCAGCTCCAGCAACAATCTCAGAGAGTTCTTGAGTAATTGCTGCTTGCCTTGCGTTGTTATAAATAAGTTGTAATTCGTCAATTATTGTCCCTGCATTTTCGGTGGCATTTTTCATTGCCACCATTTTTGCTGCCTGTTCGCATGCAATATTTTCAATGACCGCTTGGTATACAAGAGATTCAACATACCTTTGCATTAAACCGTCAAGAAGTTCTTTTGCATCTGGCTCGTAAATATAATCCCATCTGTGTTTCAGCTCAGGAGTGTCCTCTGGTAACAAAGGAAGAAGTTGTCTTATTTCAGGCGTTTGGGTCATGGTGTTTTCAAATCTGTTGCTGGCAAGAAAGACCTTGTCTATTTCGCCACTCTCAAATTTATCAAGCAGGACCTTTATTGAACCGATCAAATCTTCAAGCGCGGGTATATCTCCAAGTTTTTCTGCGGCGGCAACTACGTCACCTCCAAAAGAGTTAAAAAATACCTTTGCTTTTGTCCCGATAGGGCAGAACATTTGTTTCACGCCTGCATCTGATTGCTCCTTAAGAAAAGGAAGTAAGGTTCTAAATAAATTTATATTCAGTCCGCCGCACAACCCTTTGTCCGATCCAATGACAATAACACCTATTCCTTTGACGTCTCTCTCCGACATGTAGACAGGCTTATATTCTGGATTTGAGTTAGCTAGATGGCCTATTACCGATAACATCCTGTTTGCATATGGCCTGCCCATCTCCATGCGATCTTGAGTCTTACGCATCTTACTAGAGGCTACCATTTCCATTGCACTAGTGATTTTTTGTGTATTAGAAATACTTGAGATCTGCTTTCTAATTTCCTTCGTATTCGCCATTCAATGCTACCAAGTTTGGGTTGATTTAAATTTATCCAGAGCTTCTGTAAAGGTTGTAAGGATCTCATCTGAATATTCCCCGCTATGGGCCAAACTATCCATGAAGTCTTTGTGCTCTGAGTTCATGAAAGAAATCAATGCTGATTCAAAATCTGCAATTTTATTAAGCTCAACATCTTTTAGATAACCCTTATCTACAGCAAAGAGAACGAGTCCCATCTCTGAAACCGACATGGGAGAATATTGTTTTTGCTTCATCAGTTCTGTTACCTTCTGACCAAGCTCCAGCTGCTCTCTAGATGCGTCATCTAAATCTGATGCAAATTGAGCAAAAGCTTCCAGCTCTCTGAATTGAGCCAGAGCAATTCTTACTCCTCCACCTAATTTTTTAATCAGCGGAGTTTGAGCGGCTCCACCCACTCTTGAGACAGAAATACCAGGATTCATGGCTGGTAATAAGCCTTTATTAAAATAGGAAGTTTCTAGGAAGATCTGACCATCAGTAATAGAAATAACGTTCGTAGGAACAAAAGCTGAAACATCTCCAGCTTGAGTTTCAATAATTGGCAGAGCGGTCAAAGACCCTGTTTTCCCTTTAACTTTTCCTTCCGTCTGCTCATCAACATAATCTTCATTTACCCTGCAGCCCCTTTCAAGAAGTCTTGAGTGAAGGTAAAAAATATCACCCGGATAAGCTTCTCTTCCAGGCGGCCTTCTTAGTAGAAGCGATATCTGACGATATGCCACAGCTTGCTTGGAAAGATCATCATAAATAATAAGCGCATCCTCCCCCATGTCTCTAAAATATTCCCCCATAGAACAGCCTGAGTAAGGTGCAAGAAATTGCATTGGGGCGGGATCTGCGGCTGCGGCAGCAACGATAATTGTATGATCCATTGCTCCGTATTCCTCAAGCTTTCTCACCACTGCCGCAATAGAAGATTGTTTTTGTCCAACGGCTACGTAGACACAAGTAACGCCCGTTCCTTTTTGATTAATAATTGCGTCTAAAGCAATTGCTGTCTTACCTGTTTGTCGGTCACCAATAATCAGCTCTCTTTGCCCTCTTCCTATTGGAACCATGCTATCAACCGCTTTAAGTCCTATCTGTACAGGCTCGTCAACCGGCTTTCTTGTCATTACTCCGGGGGCAACCTTTTCAACCGGAGAAGTTAATTTGGTTTTGATTGGGCCTTTGCCATCGATTGGATTTCCAAGAGCATCCACCACTCTTCCAACGAGCTCTGGACCAACGGGAACCTCTAATATCTTGCCTGTACATTTTGCAACTCCACCTTCGGCGAGTTGTTTATAATCTCCAAAAATGACCACGCCAACAGAGTCTCTTTCTAAGTTAAGCGCCATTCCTGAAACACCACCTTCAAACTCTATAAGTTCTCCATACATTGCGTCGCTTAATCCGTGCACCCTTGCGATTCCGTCTGAAAGAAATACGATCGTTCCTTCGTTTGATTCAGAGGTTAAAGTTTCTAAAGAATCAATTCTTCCCTTTATAATTTCACTGATTTCTGAGGGGTTTAAATTATCCATGGTTCTCCTATTAATTTCTTAATTGTGTTTGAAGCAGGTCTAGTTTTCTTTTAATAGACATATCAAGGACCTGATCTTCGTAGGCGATCTTTAATCCGCCGATTAACGACTTGTCTATATCAAAATTTATAACAACCTCGGAGTTGAGCCTTTTTTCAAGAGCAGAGGTGATTTTTTGAATTTGTTTTTCTTCCAGCTGGAAAGGTGAAGAGACAGAAACATTTTTTTTATTAAGGCTCTCAAGTGCGAGTTCATTAAAGAAGCTAATTATCTGAGGAAGGTTTTTTAATCTCTTATTTTCTCCGCAGACTTTTATGAATGACGATGCTTTATCTGATATCTCGCCATCAAAGAGATCCAAGAATATTTGTGTTTTATTCGAATAAGATAGGTTGGGATTCAATAGCAGGCTGGCTATTTTCTCGTCTTTGAAAACTGCTTTAATTTTTTGCATATCAGTAGACCATTCCTCAATTGAACTATCTTTCTTGGCAACGCTAAAAGCTGCTTCAGCATAAGGTCTAGCTATAACTGATTGACTAATCATAATTCTTTAATAAGTTGATCAACTATTTCCTTGTTAGCGCTTCCATCTATCTCTTTGCTTAAGATTTTAGAAGCTCCTGCAACTACCAAAACTGATAACTCTTCCCTAAGGATTTCTTTGGCTTTGTTTGTGCTTTGTGCAATATCAGACTCAGCAGTTTCCTTGATTTTTTTTGCTTCCTCAATGGCCTGTTCTTTTGCTTCATCTATTAATTGATCGGCCCTCGAACCGGCCTGATTAATTAGAGTTGAAGCCTCAGATTTTGCTGCATCTATGACTCTGCCTGACTCCTCTTTAGCTTCCTCAAGCTGCCTTTTAGATTCACTTGCGGCCTGAAGACCCTCGTCTATTTCTTTTCTTCTTTCTTCAAGAACACTTGCCATGCTTGGCCATATGTATCTGTAAGTTATAAATACAAATATGCAAAAAGCTATGAGTTCTGCGAAAAAAGTAGCGTTTATATTCATGCTTTACGTAAATAAGAACAATAATCCTACCGCCAAGGAAATGATTGGCAGCGCATCTGTTAAACCCAAAGCGATCAATACCTGAGCGAAAAGCTGTCCTTGAAGTTCGGGCTGTCTAGCGACCGCCTCTATGTACTTTGAGGTAAGAGTTCCGATTCCTACTCCTCCTCCCAAGGCGCCCAAACCAGTAAGCAAGGCTCCTGCTACTAATCTTAATTCTTCCATATTCGTCTCCTAAAGTTGTAGCTAGTGTTTTGTGCTAGCCAAGTTTAAATAAGCAATTGTAAGCATCATGAAAATATACGCCTGCAACGCAACAATTAAAATGTGAAATAGTGCCCAAGCTAGATTCATGATCAAGCCGGGCAAAAACCAAAGTGTTTGAGAAAATGACATAAAGAACTGCCCAAACATAATGGCAATCAAAATGAAAATCATCTCGCCGGCGAACAAGTTGCCGTATAGCCTTAGCGCCAGAGCAACATGCTTAGACACAAAGCTAATAAATTCTAAAGGACCCAAAGGAACAACAAACAACTCTTTTAAGAAGCCGCCCAGGCCATGAGTATTTATACTGAAATAGGTAACAAGCACCATTACAACTGCAGCTAAAGCAAGCGGCGCATTTAAATCAGCGGTAGGCAA
>CABZTA010000029.1 GCA_902528485.1 uncultured SAR86 cluster bacterium | reverse complement strand
ATATAAACTTCTTAATGGGAATGGATTAAAAATTGGTGCAGCAATTGAAGGTGAGGGTCCTTTAATTGTTTTAGTTCATGGGTGGCCTGAAAGTTGGTATAGCTGGAGAGATCAAATTCCTTTTCTAGCATCGCTGGGATATAAAGTTGCCGCAATCGATGTTAGGGGATATGGCCAATCTGATAAGCCTTACGAAATTGCTGAATACTCTATGAAAAATTTAACTTCTGATGTTATTTCAGTAATAGAAGATCTTGGATACTCTGATGCAATACTCTTTGGCCATGACTGGGGAGCGCCCATAGTCTGGAATACTGCGGCTCTTTACCCTGATAAAATTTCTGCTGTCGGTGCATTATCAGTTCCTTATACAGGTAGAGGGCCAATGTCTTCTATAGATTTATGGAAAATGTTGTATGAAGGAAAATTTTTCTATCAACTATATTTCCAAGAAGAAGGCGTTGCTGAAGAAGAATTTGAAAAGGATTTAAAAAATGCTTTAGAGCTTACATATTTCTCTAGCGACGGAAGAGGAATGTCCTTTTTAGCTGAAAATGCTGATAATCCTAAATATCAAAAAAACGTCAATTCAAAGTTTTTGGATTGTCTTCCTGTATTTAATGATTACCCAGAGTGGATTAACAAGGAAGAATTAATGTTCTTTGTGAAAGAATTTGAAAACTCCGGAATGAGAGGACCCCTTAATAGATATCGCGCTCAAACTATCGATTTTGAAGAATTAGTTGAGTTAGAAACTGCAAAAATATCTCAGCCTTCTTGTTTTATTTCTGGAACTTTAGATCCCGTTGCTTTTTTTTTAAAAAATTCAATTCAAGACGGAGCAGGGAAAGGAGCATTTCATGGTCCAACCGCTGAATCAATGGCTAAAGAAATGCTGGAGAAGAGAAGTGACTTATATGAAGATCTTCGAATCGTTAAATTTATCGATGGTGTGGGTCATTGGACTCAACAAGAAGCACCTGAAACAGTGAATGAAAACTTCGAAAAATTTTTGAAGGGTTTATAAGCTTAAGCTGATAGTTTTTTATCTATTTGCAGACTTAGTCTTTTTTTGTGACTTCGAGTTTCGTTATTAGACGATTGTCTTCTAAGTAGCTTTTGAATTTTCAATAGTTCACCAAATGCAGCAGATTGGGCAACCTCATCGTATTTCTTAAGATTAGTGATGGTTATTAATTTACTTAGGTAAGTCGCCTGAAGATTCTGTGTAATAGTATCTATTTCTTTCATTTTTTCCTTTGGAAAAATTCCCTTTGTTAAGTCACTCATCATTTCTGAAACGTTATATTCATTTCCATAAAAAGCAGAATCGGTAATTCTTCTTAACACATCTTTATTTGTCAGATGATTAAGAATTCTTTTGTGCCCTGAAAGAATATAATCATGAAATTTAGGATCTTCATTTTCATCATAAAAATCAAATCCTCTTCTTTCTCGTTGCATGTAAGCAGCGATTGATTCTAAGGGTTTTAGTCCTTCACTACTAAAAGCATAATTATTTAACGTCTCCATTGCTTGCTTTTGAACTTTATAAGGAACAGCTTCATAGGGTTTTTTATCTGATTTAGTGTTTGCAGGGTGACGGGTGACATACACACCTCCAATTTGCCTTGATACAACATCCATGCTGGTCATAATTTGTCTCATCAAAATAAAATAAGATTGATATACAGATTCCCAAGAATCTGACTTGGATTTAATTTTTTCGACTATGCCTGGCATTATTTCCTGAACAAGCTTGTATCTACCGATAGCATATTCAACTGGATCATCACTCATATCACCTATATTCACTCTAGGATCAATACCTCTTCCAGGTGATCTCATATCATCAGCGTCATTACCAAAAAAATGACCTTTTTCTTGAGACCTATTTAAAATTTTCTGAATTTCTTCATCAGAAAGATTTGGGGTGTAAGCAAATTCGATTGCCCATTGATCATAAAGGCCAGGCTTTACATCAGAGAACTGGCCTTGTTCCACACCAGGAGGTGCTATGTTGATCGCGTGATAATCCATAACTGAGGCAGATAGCCCTTCTTTGTAAGTTATTTCTGCATTATGAACATCATCATTATCATGAAGAGTCGTTGCTCCCATATTATGATTCAGTCCAAGGGTATGGCCAACTTCATGAAGTATTAACATAGTTAATTCTTCATCAAATAATTTTTCAGTATCCTCAATGGAGAAATCCATTGAACTAGCAACCAAATTACCAAAAATTCTTTGTTCATTTCTCATAGATGAGAAATTACATCGTTCAGAGGAAACTTCAGATGAAAGAAATATATCTTCGTACCTCATTCTGTTAGTTAGAAAAATCCATTCCAACATAATATCTGCAGATAAAATTTCTCCAGTTCGAGGGTTAGAAAAACTAGGACCATAACCTCCAAATGGTGGATTTGGAGATGAAGTCCATCTCAATACGTTATATCTAATATCTCCAGCATCCCAATCAGCATCATCTGGCTGAACATCAACTTCGATAGCATCAATAAAACCAGCTTTTTCAAAGGCCAGATTCCATGCGAGCACAGCTTTTATTATTAAAGGCCTTAATTCATTTGGAGTAGTATTTTCTAGCCAAAACTTAATAGGTTTAATTGGTTTAGATTTTACAGCATCAGGATCTTGTTTTTGAAGATTCCATTTCTGAACTAAGTCTCTATATGGCGTAATTTCTGTTGAACTTAAATCCGTAACCCTATCGGTAAAATAACCTATTCTGGGGTCTTCGAAACGTATTTCAAATCCATTATCTTGTGGCATTTCAAGAAATGTATACCTTAGTTTTACTGAGGTATTTCTTAATGATTCGTAGCTTGCGGGATTTGAAAAAACATAATCGACTTCAAAATCGGTATTTTTTGGATAGTTATAAATTTTGGATATAGCGGTCTTAGATCTTGATAAAGACCCGACCCCAAAACTATCGGAGTCATAATAATCTCTAGGCTCAGATTTTAACTTGGTTAAATTATCACTTTTTAATAATTTAGTGATATCAATGAGATAGGTAGTTTCATCATCATTTTTGTGAGTGATTTCAAAATTTTCAATGACCGAATCGCTTATATTGGATTGAGATTGCCTGCTAAGTTCCGAATTAGGATCAAAATAAAATCCAGTGTTCACTCTAATGAGATTTAGGCTGTTGAATTGTTTTTCAAATTTAATAACCGCTTGGTCTATGTGGCTCCCTTTGAACAGACCTGCTTCCACAGTCCCATTGATGATATGAGCAAAATAAATAAATTCTTTTGAGATATCTTCATCACTTAATTCTAAATAAGTATTTCCATTTTCTGGATCTTGATAGCTTTTTAACAAGCCTTCATAGGAGACGAATTCTTCAACAAATTCTGAAATTAGTTCTCGATCGTCTTTTTTAGGTTCTTCCTTAGCTTCCTCCTCTTTTGGATCATCGTTAGATTCATCTGCGATCAATCCAAAGGCAACAAAGAAACTTAAAAATACTATTAAAATTTTACTTTTCATAAACACTAATAAACTGGCTATTATAGACTCAGTATCTATAATTTTTAATTTTATCTTTATTCAATGAAAAATCTTTATCGATTATTAGATCTAACTAAAATTTTAATTAATGAAGTCATTGATTATATTGCCTCTTATTTTGGAGCAAAAAAATTTAAAGTAGATACCGTTAAAGATCTTGTCTTAAAAAGCGGTAACAAAAATAACCCACAAGGTATTCTAGATACGATAGATTTTTTTGGTTGGAATAAAGCTTTTCTAATGAATATTGGTGATGAAAAAGGCCTTCTTCTCGAAAAAGCAATAATAGAAAAAAACCCGAAGCACTGTTTAGAGCTGGGAGTTTATTTGGGATATTCATCAATTAGAATTTTAAGAAATCTTCAAGAAGACTCAATGCTAACTTCGATCGAAGCAAGTAATAAATATTATGAAATATCCAAAGAAATTGTTTCTCATTCCGGTCTTAATAATCAGTGGAATCCTTTAAGAGGTAAGGCAAAAAATGTCATTCCATCGTTAGGAGAAAAATACGATTTTGTGTTTCTGGATCATTGGAAAGATGAATATTTATCCGATTTAAAAACAATGAAGTCTCTAGAATTGCTGAATGATAAAGCTGTAATATTTGCTGATAACGTTGTTTTATTTAACATGGAAGATTACTTATCTTACGTTAGAAATTCATCATTTTTTGAGAGTAAATTTATATCTACAAAAAGGGAATATTCGAAGACTCAACCTGATGGAATTGAAATATCAACATTTAACAAAGATGACTGATCTAAAATTAGATTTGCATGGGTCGCGACACCATGAAGTTCCATTAAAGGTTGAGAATTTTTTATACCTAAATCAAGAGAATATGCCAATCCTGATTATCTGTGGAAACAGTCAAAAAATGATAAATATAGTGAAAGATGTTCTTGAAGATATTGATTGTATTTTTGAGATAGGTTCTGGGATAAACTATGGTTGTATCATTGTTCGTAAAATTTAATCATGCCTAACTTCGACTTACTCCTTAGAAACTGTAATTTAATTAATGAGAATTCAATATCGCAAGTTGATATCGCAATTAAAGATAAAAGAATAGAAAAAATTTCTACTACAATCTCTGAAAATGCCGACAAAGAAATTGATGTTAAGGGAAAAAATGTAGCGCCCGGAGTAATAGACGATCAGGTTCACTTCAGAGAGCCAGGATTAACCAAGAAAGGCGAAATAAAAACAGAATCTCTAGCAGCACTGTACGGCGGTATCACTTCAACCATGGATATGCCAAATGTATCACCGGCAAGCACTACACTTGATTTATTAGAAGAAAGATTTCAATTAGCTCAAGAAAAAAGTTGGACTAATTACTCTTTTTATCTTGGAGCTACCCCAGATAACATTGATGAAATAAAAAAGGCTAACCCAAAAGATATTTGTGGACTGAAAATTTTTATGGGTTCATCAACGGGTGATTTATTGGTTAATGATGATGACGCTCTAGACTTAATTTTCAAAGAATCGCCAATATTAATTGTTACTCATTGTGAAGATAATAAAACGATAGAAAATAATTTAGAAAAAATATCAGCCCAGCGTAACGGCAAGCTTTCTCCTCCTGATCATGCTCTCATCAGAGATGAATTGGCTTGTTATATATCCTCTGAAAAAGCAACAAGCTTGGCAAAAAAATACTCCGCAGATCTCCACGTTCTTCATCTTACGACTGAAAGAGAAATTGAACTTTTTGAAGCGAAGCCAACTAAAGATAAAAAGATTACAACAGAAGCTTGTATCCACCATCTCATATTCACTTCAGATGATTATGAAGAATGGGGAAATTTCATCAAATGCAATCCATCAATTAAAGCTCCTAATAACAGAGAAGCATTGAGACAAGCATTAAAAAATAATCAAATTGATATTATTGCAACAGATCATGCTCCACATACTAGAGAAGAAAAATCTTTATCTTATTCTGAAGCACCTGCTGGAATACCCTTAATTCAACATAGTTTTCAATTGATGCTGGAATTAGCTAATAAGGGTATTTTTACGATTGAGGAAGTAATTAAGTTTGCGTCTCATAATACTGCAGATAGATTTAAAATAATTGATAGGGGTTATGTACGAGAGGGATATTTTGCAGATTTAGTAGTTTTTGAGACTGGAATAAATCATACAGTCACAAATGAAGAGCAAAAATCTAAGTGCGGATGGACTCCTTTTGAAGGATGGGAATTAAGTTCGAGGGTTAATTCAACTATAGTGAACGGTAACGTTTTGCTTGAAGAAGGAAAACTTCACCCAGAGAGAAGATCAAGCGAGAGGCTGGTTTTTAATAAATAATTATTTTTGATCTAAATTCTCTCGGTATTCAGCTTCTACGTTTTGCCTGAACTCAGAATTTTGAATATAAAGACCAAGTATTCCTGCAAGTATTCCTAAGATAACAATCAATCCAAAGAATACAACTAGATTTCTTACTATTTCAGAGTCTTTCATATTTTGTGACATACTAATTCTCGACAGGTTTTTTTGAAGCTACATTTTATGTTGAGATACTTATTTAATAAAGAAAGATTTTCATGGGCTTTATATGACTGGGCTAATGGAGCCTTCTGGACAACAGTTGTTGCAGGTTTTTTTCCCATTTTTTTTAAATCGTATTGGGCTTCAGATCTTGATGGTCCATCAAGTTCAGCAGTCCTCGGAACCACTAATTCAATTGCAGGATTTTGTATTGTATTTATGGCTCCAATTTTAGGAACAATAGCAGACAAGGCTGGAGCTAAAAAAAACTTCCTAGTTTTTTTTGCTTTATTGGGAATAATCGCCACTGGTTTATTTTTCTTCATTCCAAATGGTTTTTGGATTACTGCATCAGTTTTGTTTGGTATTTCTTTATTGGGGGGATCTGGATCGAATATTTTCTATGATTCTCTGATTGTTGATGTATCCGACAAGAAAAAAAGAAATATTGTCTCTGGTTTTGGTTACGGT
>CABZTA010000028.1 GCA_902528485.1 uncultured SAR86 cluster bacterium | reverse complement strand
ATCTGAAATCATTGGCCAACTTTGGGTTGCCGAGAATTCTTTTGGTGTTCCGCGCGATCATGCTAATAAAAAAGTGACTAATGTAGTCATGATGGGCATGGGAGAACCTCTATTGAATTTTGATGCGGTAACCGGTGCAATGAGTATGATGATGGATGATAAAGCCTATGGCCTGTCAAAAAGAAAAGTTACCCTAAGTACTTCGGGCTTAGTTCCTTTGATTGACAAGTTATCTGAAGTAACGGATGCCGCACTTACAATTTCTTTGCATGCTCCAAACGATCAATTAAGAAATGAATTGGTTCCCATTAATAAAAAATATCCCATCAAGAAACTTTTAGAATCCGTAATTAGGTATGTGGAAAAATGCGGCGATAGCAGAAAAACAACAATTGAATACATATTAATAAATAAGGTGAATGATTCCATAGAGAATGCATATGAGCTTTGCAAATTATTAAAAATGCTACCTTGCAAGATTAATTTGATTCCATTTAACCCCTTCCCGGACTCCTCTTACAAAAGGCCTTCAAACATGCGAATTCAAACTTTTAAAAAGATACTTCAAAAAGAAGGTTACATAACCACCATCAGAACAACCAGAGGCGAAGATATCATGGCGGCTTGTGGACAATTAGTTGGCCAAGTCAACGACAAAACCAGAAAGAAAGAAAGATCGAAAAAAAGAATTGAAGTACAGACTATAAGCTGATTTAGGAAACCTAAATTAAATTTAGGATTTTGGCTTTCTGAACAACAAAGTCATCCTATCGCTCTCTCCAATTGCTAAATATTTTTCCTTGTCCTTTTCCTTAAGCCTTAGAACTGGAGGCAAAGTCCAAACTCCCCTAGGATGATCAGCTGAATCTTTAGAGTTTGCATTAATTTCAGATTTTGATACCAGCTCAAATCCGTGCTTTTTAGCAATTGTTATTGCGTGTTCCTCAGTTACATAACCACTTTTCTTCATATTATCTAATGAGGTGCCAGGTTTAGCTCTGTGCTCAACCACGCCAAACAATCCTCCAGGCTTCAGAGCTGTAAATGTGTTTGAAAAAATATCATCCAAATTTGGGCCCAGCCAATTATGCAAATTTCTAAAAGTAAGAGCGGCATCAACTGAATTCTGCTCTGCGAGCTCTGAATTTAAGTCCACTATCTCAACTTTTTCATAAAGATCATTTTCTTCAATTTTCTTTTCAAAGCTCAATCTCATTTTTCTAAAAAAATCTCTATCCGAATCTCTGCTCCAATGTGCAGCAATCAGAGAACCAGATTCGCGAACAAAGTTTGCTAGTATTTCTGTGTACCAGCCACCGCCTGGCGAAAGTTCAATAATTTTCATATTAGGCTCTAACTGAAAAAAACTAAGCGTTTCATAGGGATTTCTAAACTCATCTCTTACAGTATTTTTTACTTGCCTCTCATCGCTCTCAACCGCCTTTCTCAACTCATCTGCATTAAGAAAGCTTGTCAAAAAACAAATTATAAAAATAATGATGATTTTGTATTTCATGTTTGCTCCGAAAAAGTATTCTTAAGTTTAATATTAACTTTGTCTGAGGTACATTAAGAATGGAATGAATAAAAAGTTAGAATATTTCCTTGATTGCAGTAGCCCATGGACTTACCTCTCTTTTCAAGGGATCAAAAATCTATCAAAGAAGAAAAGCTTTGAGATTATATGGAAACCAATTTTAGTCGGCGGAGTCTTTAATACAATTAATCCTAGTGTCTACGAGGGTAGAAAAAATCCTATTAAAGAAAAATTGGCCTACTCACAAAAGGATATGGAAGATTGGTCCAAGGCAAGAGGTTTAAAAATCATAATGCCAGAAATTTTCCCAGTTAATAGCGTTAAAGCTATGAGAGGAGCCTTTTATTTTCTTGAAGAAGGGAATGTTGAAGATTATTTAGATGCAGTTTTTTATGCTTATTGGACAGAAGGAGGAGATATCTCCGATGACGGCGTTTTACAAAACATCATTGAAGAATTGAAAGTAAATCCTGATGCTTTTTTTGAATACATCGGCACCCAAGAAGTAAAGGAAAAATTAATTAGTAATACTCAAGAATTGATGGATAGAGGGGGCTTTGGTTCGCCTACTTTTTTCATAGATGAAACTGATATGTACTTTGGAAACGATAGGATTCAACTTATTGAGGAAAAATTATGAGGACGAAAATTATTATTGCAGTTATCTCTTTAGGAATTGGATTGTTTGCTGGAGCAAAAATAATGGAGCATTTAGGAAGAGAATACATAGTAAATAATTTTCCCATACCGTCTGGAACCCTAGATGACAAAGATGCTTATATAAAAGCAATAGCTATTGATTTAGAAGTGCCAGAGAAGAAATTAAAAAAAGTTAAAGATAAGGCTAAAAACATCATCCTTTTCATTGGGGACGGCATGAGTATTAGCCAAATTACTGCATTAAGATTGAGTCAAGGAGGCCCTAACTCTAGAGTAGCTGTTGACGAATTTCCCTATTCTGGAAAAGTGCTAACGCATTCAGCTAATGCAATTGTTACTGATTCTGCTTCTTCCGGAACTGCATTTAGTACAGGGATAAAAACCAATAATAGAGCTTTGGGTGTTGATGTAAATGGAAATCCAGTTGAAAACATCACTGAAATATTGGACAAATCAGGCTTTGTAAGCTCTGTAATTTCAACCTCAGAAGTTACTCACGCTACACCTGCAGCTTTCGTTGCGCATGCAAGCTCAAGATATCTTTCTGACGAGATCAGTATCCAAATGAGTAATTCAAAGATAAAAAATATCCTTGGTGGAGGAAGAAAGTTTTTTATGGCAGAGGAAGATGGGGGTATTCGTGAGGATGGTATTAATTTGATAGAAAAAGTTAAAAGCAACTCAAAGCTAATAACACACAAAGATGAGCTAGAAGACATAGCTCTATATGGAGGCGAGCAAGTCTTCGGTCTCTTTGCAGATGAGCACTTGAGGGATACCAATACCCCAGAAAATCATATGACTGAGCCATCCATAAAAGAGATGCTTGAGTTCTCAATTAATAGATCAAAAAACTTTATTCAAAGCGGATGTAACGGCTTTTTTGTCATGGCTGAAGCTTCGCAGATCGATTGGGCTGGTCATGGAAATGATTATGAATATTTAATGAGAGAGATGCTTGATTTAGAGGAAGGAATTAATTGGGCTTTGGAATTCGCTAGAAAAAATGACGATACTTTAGTAATTGTTACAGCGGATCATGAGACTGGAGGGCTATTAATAGAACCTAGCGATCCCAGAAAATATGAAAATCTAGATGTAAAATTCTCTTTTAATACTGGAATTGGTAGAGGTTCTCATACCGGTATTCCCGTCCCAATATATGCGATGGGCCCGGGAAGTGAAAATTTTACAGGAACTTTAGATAACACAGATGTGCATAAAGCCCTTTTGGAAGCTGCTTATCAAGATAACTCTGGATCTTGCGTCAGTAACTGAACTATCTTCTTACGTTGGGAATAATTTCTTTTTCAAAACCTTCGTCGAATCCTTCATCTCCATAGATCTCATTTTCAAACCAACTTATAAATTCTTTCGATCTGGTACCTTTCCAATATTTCCAGGTACTTTTGGCCAGCGGAGCTTTCATGGTTCCCAACTTAAGCATGTGCATTCGCATATCCAAGTGAGATTTATCAACAAATCCATTTTGAACTTTTTCATAAGTATCAAAAATATCCACCAAGACGGTATTGACGAACACAACAACTCGCCATCTATCTGCACCGTCTAATTCTTCTCCAGCCCAATCTTTTGAGAGAAACTTACTGAACTCCTTATCTTTAGATGTGTTGAAATATCTTTCATACATGCGCTGAGTTAAGGAATGCCCAAATTGTGCCTTCGTAATTTTATTTTGTTGATGAATTTGAATACCAAGGTAAAAAACAGATATGACTACCCCTAGTGCGGCAACTATTTGAACAATTAAAATAATTAAATCTTGATTCACTTATAAATACCCTTTGACTGATTTAAAAAGGTTTTTCATTGGTGTTAAAAATATTAGCACAAGAATTGCGCCTTCAATCATTCCCTCTAGATAGGTAAATAATAAAAAAATACTGTCAGCAGGCTCGATATATTCAGGCCCATACCATCTTACTACTAATCCCTCTAAGACATAGAGTGTGAAGAAAATCTTACCCCAGAAATGGAAAATAAATAATAGAAACAAAGAGACTAGAAAAAATAAAATTGCCAAAACTCCAAAATAATCTACCTTAGACGGATCGGAAGGGATGGCCAAATCTGGATTAAAAAAAATTAAACACACTGTAACTAAAAGAGCTGAAGCTATCAAAACTCTCAAAGTTCGTTTTTGCACGATAATGTCATCAACCATATGTCTTTCTTACTTTTTCATTTTTTTAAACTAGGGTGCAAGGCTTGACCTGAACTGAATGCCCCATTTTTCATTCTCTTTTGTGAGAATGTACAGGGCTTCAAACTTACTGTGTGGTTTGTTATCACTATTGTATCTTTGGAAAACTACCGACACGTGAACTTTATCCTTTGTAATTAAATCAAAGTCTCTGGATACCCATTTTGAGTGATGCCATCCAAGCTCTTCTAAGCTTTCGAACATATCAGGCTTGCTAAAATGTTCAATGTACTCTTTTCTTGAATGCCAATAAGTAAGCTTTCTGCTCGCAATGCGCACATGTGGAAAATTATGTGTTTTTGACCAGGCTTCTAAATCTTTTGCATTAAAAGCAGACATCCAAGTATCTAATTCAGCTAAAACTTGTTTTTTTATTTCTGCTGCCTTCATAGGCTATTTAAGCAGATAGAACATTAATATTCTGAAGTCAGTTGTTCTTTTTCGTGACAATCGCAGTCTATCGTCTTACATGCTTGATGGTTTTTGTAGTGAGCATAAGCGACAAAGATTGAGCCTAATAGAGTAAGCCCTTTTTCGCCAAACTCACCCAAGGCAGCCTCCCCTAAGACAACGGCTATGATCAAAAGAGATAATCCAAAAATAGCAGGCGGAATAAAGGAAGTTGTTTTGTGATTTATACGACCAAGATAAAGAGCATAAATACTTAAAGGAACTGCTATTAAAACAATTAACTTATGCACTCCTCCATTGTCTAAAGCCAGAGGAAATACTCCAGATGCAAGAATTATAAATGATGGAACAAAAAAGCAATGCAACACGCATACTAAAGACACTGAAAAAGCTAATTTGTCTGTGTTTAATTGAGTTTTAATCATTTTAAGGCTTTTAAGCGATACTATCGTACATCATATGATATGAAAAGCTTGTTTTATTATAATCTAAAACAATCAAACTATGCTGCTATCAATTAAAACAGCAATCAATAATGCGGGTTCCGATCCATTGTTTACCCAGGCGTGGTTAGTTCCTCTTTGCACAACAACATCATGCGGCTTTAAGGTAACTTCTTCCTCGTCCAAAATTAACGTCACATCTCCTTTTAAAAGGATAATGTAATCAATAGTGTCTGTTTCGTGCATCGCAGCATTTCTAGATGTATCCACCCTATGATGAGCTGCTCCTATTTTTTCGAATGCTTCTGCGGTAGCGGCTTCGATGACTTCATGAGGCACTCCTTCAGGGATTGGGTTTATCTGAAAATACCTAAACTTTGTACCTTTTCGAACAGGAGATAATACGATATCTATATCAGCCCTGTCATTTTTTGAAGATGTATCAAATCCACTTCCATCGGTGTTCCAAATCTCATAAAGACCACCAGCATCTTCACCGATTGATCTTGCAGGCGGACCATCAATCGATATGACAGATTTTCCGCTGTTGTTATGGCCTGTGATTATTCTTCTCATTTCTTTTCTCCTAAGTTTTATCTTGGGTGAAACGTTCACCTCGTTCTTTAGCAAGTTTTAATGCTGCCTGTGTTTCTGCTTCTACTTCATTCCGCTGTTGTTGACGAAGTTCTGAATATTCTTCAACCCACCAACGACGTGTCACTTGAGGAAAAGTTCCCATTCTATTAACGCTTGCGTTAGCGCCTCTATCGCGTCCAGATTCATAGCCTCCCACACCAACTGAACCAGCTTTGGATTTACCAAAAGGTATTAGGTCTCCCTCCATTTTAGGTATCAAGAAATAAGGCATGGAGACTCGTGTTTCACCTTTGGGAATTAAGGTGGTGTTAACACGATGTAAAGTTGCTGAGTACCGACCTTCGCTCAAATGCATGAGGGTTCCGCCAGTATTTACAATGACTGATCCAGAAATTACCGGAACATGATAATCTCCCGGAGCTGTTCGGCAGGTAACTGGAGCATCAATCCATTCACCTTCGGCTGCAACAACTTGAAGTCCTGGTCGATCGTTGATTAATAAAGCGATAAAAGGAGGCCCATCTATATGGGCACCAACCTTGTCGCTTGAGAATTTTTTGTATTCCTCGCGCACTTTATCTTGATCTTCTTTAGCATAAACATCTAGTCCGTAATTATGATTAAGGCTGGCAGCTAAATCAGGATCATCGAAATCAAAATACTCACGAAACGCTTCGATATCTTCTCCTAAAGATTCGACAATTGCCTCGCCTAAAAGGTGAGTTAAGAGATGATAGCGTTGATTTAATTCATCAATTAATGGTCGAAATCCTGGAAGCGACTTTTCATCTGGCCAAGTATTTGGACCGCGAAACAATCTCCGATGGATCGGTTGAGATTTATCATCGTGTTCACACAAAGGCTTCTGCTCAAAGCCATACTGAAATGCTTCAATAACTTGTCCAAAACCGCTATCGGCCGGTGTTGGCAAGCTATATCCTCTAAAGTATGGAGTTTTACCAATGTAAGAAGTCTTCTTTAGTTCTACTGGTGAATCAAAAAAACCTCTTACTTCTCTAAACGCTTGTTGCTGAAATTCATCGGAGAGACCTGGGGCATTTGTTAGAACC
>CABZTA010000027.1 GCA_902528485.1 uncultured SAR86 cluster bacterium | reverse complement strand
ATTCTAATGTTAAGGCCCCTTATTACCTAGTCTCAAATTTTAAAGATGAATTGAAAAAAAATAACGGATCAATAGTGAATATCACAGATGCAATGGTAATTAGAGGAATGGAAAAGTTTCCGATTTATTCAATTGCTAAAGGGGGATTAGAAACCATAACAAAATCATTAGCTAGGAAACTTGCACCAGAGATTAGGGTAAATGGAGTTGCTCCCGGAGCTATCCTTTGGCCAGAGCAAAATCCTGATCCAGATGAGAAAATTCTTATGAATATTCCTTTGGGAAGGATTGGAAGCGCAGAGGATATATCTTCTACAGTATTTCATTTAGTGGCAAATAAATATATAACTGGTCAAATTATAAGGGTTGACGGCGGAAGATCTTTAAATTAAAAAATACATCAGGGGGAGAGTTAATTGACTGATCAGATTACTAGTAAGCTTTTTGCTGGCACCATGCCAGTTTCAGAAAAGCATGGGTTTGATACCAAAAAGTTGAATGATTATTTGGCCAAGAATTTGGAAAATTTCAGTGGACCAATTATCGTAGAAGAATTCAAAGGTGGCCAATCTAATCCTACATACCTTATAAAAACTTCGACTGATTCATATGTTCTTCGAAGAAAACCTCCTGGTCTACTTCTAAAATCAGCTCATGCGGTTGATAGAGAGTACAAAGTTATTAAAGCTCTAAATATGACAGATGTGCCGGTACCTATTGCATATCTTCACTGTGAAGATGAGGCTGTTATTGGAACAGAATTTTTTTTAATGAGTTTTGTAGAAGGAACTGTGTTTTGGGAGCCTCACATTCCCGAAGCTAAAGATAACAATCTAAGAAATGATATCTATAAGTCCTTAAGTGAAACCATTTATAAATTACATAGTGTAAAGCCTAGTAATATTGGCCTTGATGATTATGGAAGGCCTGGCAATTATGTGGCTAGACAAGTTTCCAGATGGTCCAAACAATATGTTGCTTCTGAGACTGAAACTATTGAAGCTATGAATAATTTAATGGAGTGGTTGCCTGAGAATTTACCTACCGAAAAACCTCTTTGTTTAGTGCATGGTGATTTTAGCCTTACAAATGTCATCATTGATAATGAATCTGCTCAGGTAGCTTCAATATTGGATTGGGAGCTTTCAACTCTTGGGGATCCAATGGCAGATTTCAGTTATCACTGTTTACAATATAAATTGAATCCTATTCTCTCAGATGCAGTTCAATGCAAGAATTTAGGAATTCCAACTGAAAAAGAATATGTAAAGCTATATGCCGACAAGGTTGATTATTACATTGACTCAGAATGGGATCTTTATATGTCTTTTAATTTATTCAAGTTAGCCGGAATATCTCAAGGTATTATGGGGAGAGTAAGAGATGGCACTGCTGCTGGAGTTAATGCTGAAGAGACGGGAATGAGGGCAAGATTACTTGCAGAATCTGCTTGGGATCTTGTAAAAGATAGAACTTAATTAAAAGGATAAAATTATGTCAAAAAAAGATATGCCGATAGAAAAAAGTCACATCATGATGTTTGCTAGGTCAATAGGAGACCCTAATCCAATTTACCATGACGAAGATCATGCGAATGATTCAGATGTAGGCTCAATAATTGCCCCTCCAACTTTTACACAGGCAAGTGCGCAGTTTGATCCTGATTACTTTTTAAGACCCAAGATAGATGGCAAAGGTTGGTTTGGTTCAGGAAAAGAACCTACTGGTGCTAAAAAAGAGGGATCTTCTTCAAGCGGTGATGGCGGTGGTGCAGCAATGGGGCTCCATGCAGAGCAACATTTTGAATATCATAGACCTGTTAGACCAGGAGATATTCTCACTCCTAAAACTAAGCCAGGTAAAACTTGGGAAAAAGATAGTAAACGAGCCGGTAAACTGAAGTTTAGTGAATCAGTCACAGAATTTAGAGATCAAAATGGAGAACTAGTTGTAACGGCTATTGGAGTCGGCGTTCAAACAGAAAAACCAGTAGAAAATTAGGAGAATTAAATGTTAGATAAATCAAAATTAAACGTTGGAGATACCCACTCCGAGGTGGTTGTTGAAGACCTAAAAAGAACTCAAATAGTTCAATATGCTGGTGCCTCTGGTGATTACAATCCTCTTCATAGTGATGAAATATTTACAACTAAGGTAGTTGGTTATCCATCAGTTTTTGCTCACGGAATGCTTTCAATGGGGTTAACAGGAAAAATGCTTACCAATTATGTTGGAGACGCTTCATTAAAAAAATTTGGAGTTAGATTCACCAATCAGGTCTGGCCTGGAGATACACTAACAAGCAAAGCTACTGTAATGTCTATTAAAGAGGAAAATGGAGAGACGCTAGTAGATTTAAATATTGAAACAACTAATCAAGATGATGTCACTGTCATAACTGGAACAGCTGTTGCATTGGCTAAATAATTGAGTAAAGGAATTCCAGAAGTCGGCGGGAGAAGCGCGAAGTTTGCTCTCACATTGCTTGTGCTTGTATATGTTTTCAACTTCATTGATAGACAAATACTAACCATTCTTGCTGAAGATATCAAAGCTGACCTAGGTATATCGGATAGCGATATAGGCTTTTTATACGGGACAGCTTTTGCCGTTTTTTATTCTGTAGTTGGAATTCCCATGGGAAAACTGGCTGATACATGGAATCGTAAAAACTTAATAAGCATAGGTTTAGCTTTTTGGAGTTTCATGACTTTTTTATCCGGAACAGCAAAATCTTTTTTGGCTTTATCAGTCTACAGATTCGGAGTCGGGATAGGAGAATCCAGCGCAAGCCCATCTGCATATTCTCTTTTAGCTGACTATTTCTCTCCTAAGGTTAGAGCAACAGTGATCTCAATATACGCAAGCGGGCTTTACATAGGTTCTGGTATAGGTATTTTCATAGGGGGTCTGATCGTTGATAACTGGAATAATGCCTACCCAGTCATTTCAGAAGCTCCATTTGGTTTAAAAGGATGGCAAGTAGCTTTTATGGCAGTTGGCTTACCGGGAATGCTTTTAGCTCTTTTAACTTGGCAAATTAAAGAACCACCAAGAGGATTGAGTGAGGGTTTAATTAGCTCAGAATCAAAAAATCCTTTGAAGGAAACTTTCAAAGAGTTAGTCGGCTTAACTCCTTTTGGCTTAGTAGGATCAGAAAACTTCAGAAAAGAGCTTACAGTAAATATTATCTTTACTGTTTCAATTCTTCTTACTTCTTATTATTTATACATTCTAACTGGAGACTACCTTCAATGGACTGCTTTTGGAATCGGTGTCTACGTAATTTGTAATTGGATACACGGCTTAAAGAATAGGGATCCGGTTGCATTTTTGTTGATATTTAAAAGCAAGGCTCTCTTGCTGGGTCTTCTCTCTTTTCCTTTTATAACCTTTGTAACTTATGCCTTGGGTGCTTTTGGACCATCTTTTTACATCAGAAATTTTTCAATGACTGCTACTGAGGTTGGAATTATTTATGGATTAATTACCGTATTTGGCTCAATGATTGGGGTTATTTGTGGCGGTATCCTTGGCGATAAACTAAGAGAGTCATATGTAAATGGCAAGCTTTATTTGATAATGACTTCTGCTGTATTGACTAGTGTTACTGCTATAGGTTTCATTCATTCAGAAAATTTAGTAGCTTCATTTACTTGGAAATTTTTTTATCACATTGCCTCTACAGCTTGGTTGGGTTGTGCAGCTTCAACTGTTACAGAATTAGTTCTTCCTAGGTTAAGGGCTGTTGCAAGTGCATTTTTTATTTTAATGTTGAGTATGATTGGATTAGCATTAGGACCTTATTTAACTGGAATGGTTAGTGATATTTATATTAATTCAGGACTACTCCCTGGTCCCGCACTGAAAAATGCCATGACATTAACTCTTGTGGTTCTTATTTTGCCTTTTGGATTGCTTGCTGTTGCTTGCAAATACCTTAAAAATGATGAGGCTGAGATTTATGAAAAAGCCAGATCTCTGGGAGAAGAGATTTAATCAAGCTTCGTAAGTTTATTGGAAAATTTTTTTTGTTCAGCCACATCCTTCATGGAAATTCCTAAGGAAGGATGAATCATTTCGCCAGCTATTTCTATTAATGGAATAAGAACAAAATTGTACTTCTCAATGTCTGAGTGAGGTAATTTTGTAGATCCTACCTCCCCTATAAAAGAGTCATAGAGAATCAAATCAATATCTATATTTCTATCGGAATTTTTGTTTGATGATTTTTCTCTGCCCATGCTCTTTTCTATATTTTTGGTTATTTGTAGAACTTCGCTTACCTTAAGATTAGTCTCATAACAGAGAACTTCGTTTAAGAAATCTTCGCCATCAAATCCTGCTGAAGGAGACTGATAAGTGCTAGAGGATTTTTTTAAAGAAAAATATTTACCTAACTCATGTCTTGCATCAGATAAATTTTTTATTGGCTCGATGTTGCTGCCAAGACTAAAGAAAACGAGAGACATTAATTTTTTCTTTCTATTTTTATGCCAACTGACTTTGACCCTCGCAAAGCGCCAGGTTTTTCCACTTTAACCTTTACCTTTTCAATAGATTTATTTTTAAGGACCCTTTTGGCAATTTTATCAGCCATTGTTTCTACCAATTGGAAACTTGAATTTACAACAAAGCCTGAGATGTCTTTTCCTATAGACTTGTAGTCGAGTGCTTGATCTATATTATCTGTTTTCGCAGCGTCACTGATATTGAAATCCATTTCTAGTGAGATTTTGACTGTCTGTTTGACCTTTCTTTCCCAGCCAAAAATTCCAATGATTGTTTCAACTTCTAGGTCTTCTATGAATACTTTATCTTGCATTGTTATTCTCTTCTAAAGACCATCTTGCTCTTGCTTCAATGTGGTAGTTTTTCTCAGAATTTTCCATTTTCATTAGGCCAGCATGAGCAACCATTAAACCGTTATCGGTGCAGTGTTTCAAATCAGGAAAATGTAACTTCACATTTGATGGCATTGCGTCTGCTAATGAACATCTCAGAAATTCATTTGCTGCCACACCTCCAGACACAACTAAATCGGAAATATTTTCTTGAATGGAGGCTTTTAATACCTTGCTTACTATGCAGTCTACTGCTGCATTTTGAAAACTATTTGATATATCAATTTTGTCTTCATTTGAGAGATTATTTAATTTTTGGACGGCGTATAAGACTGCAGTTTTTAATCCACTGAAGCTTAAGTTTAGACAATCAGAGTTAATCATGGGTCTAGGAAATCCAAATCTATCAATTTGAGAAAGCTTAGCTAGCTTTTCAATTTCAGGACCTCCAGGATAGCCCAGATTAAGTAATTTTGCTGTTTTATCAAAAGCTTCTCCCAAAGCATCATCTTTCGTCTCACCCATGATTGTATATCTCCCACCTTCGTCTACTTTAACTATTAATGTATGGCCTCCTGAAACTAAAAGAGAAACATACGGCAAACTTGGTGGGTTAGCATCAAGCAAAGGCATCAAAAGATGAGCTTCCATATGATGGACGTTTATCACTGGAATTTTCAGTGCATAGGCAATGGAATTAGCAATGGTATTTCCAACTAATAACGGTCCTCTCAAACCCGGTCCTTTAGATACTGCAACCGCATCAAGAATCTCAAAAGATAAATTATTTTTATCAAACTCATTCTTTATTAGCGGAACTAATCTTGAAATATGATCCCTAGCAGCTAATTCAGGGACAACTCCACCGTATAGATTATGCAGGTCTATTTGACTAAATAATGCCTCACAAAGAATTTTCTTGCTGAGACTATCAATAACTGCAATAGCCGTTTCATCACATGAGGTTTCAATTCCTAGAATTGCCATGAGTAAAGCTTATCAGGAAATATATTTAATTTTGCAAATAAGCATTTTATCTATAGAATTGCCCACCTAGGGATATATATGCCAATAATCAAATTAAAAGATAATGAGTCATTTGATTCAGGTTTAAGAAGATTCAAGAGATCTTGCGATCGTGCAGGTGTCATTTCTGAAGTCAGAAAAAGAGAATTTTATGAAAAACCAACATCTGTAAGAAAAAGAAAAGCTGCTGCTGCCGTAAAACGTCAAGCCAAAAGAAGCAGAGTTGGCATGTTACCTAGAAATAGAGTCGGCGTTTAATTTCATGTCAAATTTACTTAAACCTTTAATAAAGGAGGCTAGTGTTAAGTCTCTTAAACAAGGCAATAAAGAATCAACTATGGTTTTAAGACTTATCTTGGCTGAGTTTCAAAAAGAAGAAATATCTCAGGGTTCGGATTTAAATAATAACGATGAACTTAGTCTTCTACAAAAGATGATTAAACAACGTAATGATTCAATTAAACAGTATTATGATGCTGGACGAAATGAACTTGCCGAAAAAGAACAAAAGGAAATAGAGATTATCCAAAATTTTCTCCCTGAGCAGATTAGTGAAGAAGATCTTTTCAAATTAGCTAAAGAAACAATTCATGATTTATCTGCTAATTCAATGAAGGACATGGGTAGTGTTATGAAAGCCCTAAAAGATAAAACTTCTGGACAAGCCGATCCAGCTGCAATAAGCAAAATTGTAAAAGAGTTACTTTCCTAATTTTTGTTACTTGTAGAATCAACAGTTGCGACAATTTGTTGATCGGCCTCTAAGTTGACTTTATCGCCTTTAACCAAATTATTTAGATTTGTTGCCTGTAACGTCTCAGGGATTAAAGCAACCTTTAAGAAGCTCTCTTCTTTATCTTTTATAGTCAGGCTGGCGCCATTAATGGCAACGTATCCTTTTTTAAAAAGATATTTACTTAAGTTTTTTGAAAAAGAAATCTTAAGAATGTACTCATCTCCCGAAACAACTTTTTCTACCAAACCAGTTTCATGCACATGCCCAGAAACCAAATGTCCTCCAACTTCATCACCAAACTTTAAGGAACGTTCAAGGTTGAAAACCCTATTCTCATTAATTTCATTAAGATTAGTACATCTAAGAGTCTCAGGAATAACATCAAAAAATGC
>CABZTA010000026.1 GCA_902528485.1 uncultured SAR86 cluster bacterium | reverse complement strand
TGCAGCCTCGCTTACTAAACTACCAGAATCAATGAGCTACGCTGAGGGGGCTGCTTTTCCTATGAATTACGGAACAACGATTCACGGCCTAAAGCAAAGAGCAAATCTTCAAGAAGGTGAAACCTTAATGGTTTCTGGAGCTGCTGGAGGCCTCGGAATCACTGCTATTCATGTAGGTAAAGCGATGGGTGCAAAAGTAATTGCAACGGCATCTTCAGAAGAAAAATTAGAAATTTGTAAGCAAGAAGGAGCTGATGAAGTAGTTTTGTATCCTAGGGACATGGATAAAGATAAGCAAAAAGAATTTTCAAATAATCTAAAAGCTGTTGCTCCAAGTGGTATCGATGTAATTTACGATATCGTTGGTGGAGATTACGCCGAACCCTCTTTAAGAGCAATTGCAAGAAACGGTAGATATCTGGTCATTGGATTTACAGCAGGGATACCTAAGATGCCTTTGAACTTGACTCTCCTAAAAGAGTGTCAGATTGTGGGTGTATTTTGGGGGCAATTTCAAGGCTTGGAACCAGAGGTAAACAGACAAAACTTTGATGATTGTTTTGAAATGGTGACGAGTGGAAAATTCAAACCGTTAGTTTCAAGTACTTATAAGATCGAAGATTCAGTAGAAGCTTTAAAATTTATTCAAGATAGGAAAGCAACTGGAAAAGTTATAGTAGAGTTATAGCAAATTTATTAAAAAAGAGGAGCATAGCTCCTCTTTTTTCAGCAATAAAAACTAACTTCTCTTTATCCAGATTCCACCAATAATTATTCCTAGAATAACTAAGTACCAGATCGCGAATACGGGATCTGCGGGTATTAAACTAAAAGAAGAATCTCCAACACCAACGAAATCAACAAATTGTTGTGCTTCGCTTGTAAGGTTGTCTACTTCCGCTAACTGATTAACTGTGCCTTGCCAGTTTGAATAAAGGAATCCATTTATTTGAAGTAAAAAGTAAACAGATCCTAAGCCAAATAAAGTAGCCATAACTTTATTAAATATTGGTGCACCTGGATCGCTTTGAATTTTTTTTATTTCATCTTGTTCGCAAGGTTGATCTTCTGATAGTAAACAATAAAAGAGAAAACTTTCTAAAAAGATGGCTGTTTCATTTGAGATGCCATATGGATCATAAATATTATTATCTAGGGCTCTTATCTCTACATACTCTATGCCTTTTTCTCTGAGAGCATTTATAGGCCTTTCCCCGCTGCCTACCATCCTTTTAGGTCTGATGGAGCTATAGTATTCATTTTCTATTTGTATTATCGCGGTATTTAGTTGGATGTACTCCTCGTCAACTTTTGTGCCTAAAGCTTTGTATCTAGGATGATCGGTAGTTAAAGCTTTTTTTAAATCTGCCAAATATTCACTTAGATTATTATAGGCAATATTCAAATTATCTTGAGATTTAGATATGTAGCCTAATTCACCCATTCTTAAGCAAGTGGCATTATCTAAATAAAGGTCCTTTGAGTTTAATTCTTTGAGGTTATGTTCTCTCTCTGTTGCAAAAGCTTTAGGAACTATGGGACTGCACCCAAAAAGATAAGTAACAAGCCATGCATTTCTTCGGAAGTTCCTGACCAAGCTCAAATATTTTTTATCTTTGAACTCTCTTAAACTTTGTCCTTCCTTTTTTGCCCATTCTTGAAAAAGATGGTCATCAAAAGAAAAATTATAATGTATGCCAGACACCGTTTGCATCATGCTTCCGTATCTTTGCGAAAGACCAATCCGATAAAGCTTTTTCAATTTGCCAGAATTAGAATGTCCATAATCCGCTATTGGTATTTCAGATTCATCTTTGATTGACATGGGAATGCTCGCGGGCCAAAAATCTTCATTAGTATTCTTCAAACAAAAATAGACAATATCTTCTAATTCTCTGAGGCAACTATTTAAATCTCCACTTGGACTGGTAACGAGCTCAATTAAGGCTTCCGAAAAATCAGTGGTAATTCGAGAATTTGTTAAAGATGAGCCGTAAGCTTTAGGATGAGGATCCATTGATATGGAGCAGTTACTAGACCTTAAATTTTCTTTTTCAATACCCCTCCGAGAGAGATTTATGAAGTCAGATACATTTAATGAGTCTAGATCTTCTAGAGAATTAAGAAATTCGTTGGACATTGCAGGTAAAGATTATACCTTTGGACCAGCTGCTACTACTTCGGATGAGAGATTAAATTTTTCTATGTTATTTCTAAATTTTTCAGCAAGTTGTTTTGCTTCATTATCGTAATCTGATTTACTTCCCCATGTAGCAGACGGATTTAAAAGTTTTGGATCTACACCATCAAGATTGACAGGTATTTCAACATTCATGATATCCAGCATTTCTGTAGATGACTCGTGGATAGAACCATCTTGAATAGCTTTTATGACACTCCTAGTAACAGGAATATCAAATCTGTTGCCAATACCGTATGGACCTCCGGTCCATCCAGAATTAACAATGAATACTTTGCTGCCAAAACTCTCTATTCTTTTCATTAAAAGTTCAGCATAAACTCTTGGTGGTCTTGGGAAAAACGGGGAACCAAAACAGTGCGAGAAAGTTGAATCAAGATCTTTAGTAGAACCAACCTCAGTGGAGCCAACTTTTGCTGTATAACCGCTCAGAAAATGATAAGCAGCTGCCTCTTTACTCAAAATGGAAACTGGCGGCAGTACCCCAGTTAGATCACAAGTCAGGAAAATTATTGCATTAGGTTCGCCAGCAAAATTATCTTTTAAATGACTGTCTACATGTGAGAGGGGGTATACAGCTCTGGTGTTCTCGGTAATGGATTGATTAGCATAATCAATATCAATGGTATTTGGTTTAAGCACGACGTTCTCGACCACAGAACCTCTTTTGATAGCATCCCAAATAATAGGCTCATTCTTCTGCGAGAGGTTTACGGTTTTTGCATAACATCCTCCCTCAAAATTAAAGACAATTCCTTCACCCCAACCATGCTCATCATCGCCAATTAACCAACGACTTGGATCAGCAGAAAGTGTAGTTTTACCTGTTCCAGAGAGACCAAAAAAAAGAGAAACATCCCCATTTTCTCCGGCGTTGGCAGCGCAATGCATTGGTAAGACATCATGCTCAGGCAAAATAAAGTTCAAAACTCCAAACATTGATTTCTTCATTTCTCCAGCATAAGCAATTCCGAGAATAAGAACCTTTTTTTCAGAAAAATTTATCATGACTGTTCCTTCTGAATTAGTCCCGTGCGCTTTCGGATCACACACAAAGCTCGGAACACATCTCAGATTCCATAAGTCTTTTCCTGCAGGATTGAAAGACTCAGGTCTGATAAGTAAGCTCTGACAAAAGACGTTATGCCAAGCAAGCTCGTTTTCAACCACAACAGGTTGATAATGTTCAGCGCTAGCTCCTACATGTAGATCGGCAGTATATGTTTCTTTTCCCTTTAGGTAGTCTTTTGATTCATTCCAAAGTCGATCAAACTTCTCAGATTCGATAGGCTGATTATTCTCACTCCAATCAACCACATCTCTAGTAATTGAGTCTTCAACTATAAATCTGTCTTTAGGGCTTCGCCCTGTTCTTTTGCCGGTGGTGACTATTAGCGCTCCATTAGACGCGGTAATGCCTTCCTTGTTATTGAGGGCAATTTCTATAAGATTATCAATCGGGATATTATGATTCATTCAGCTCTTCAAAGTTCGGTTGCACATTATGACACTTTATAGGGCAAATTTAATCATCAAATAAGAATTATTCTCAATAATTATAAGACGTGAACGAAACGATCAACTTCAAAGAAAACGAATTCGGATACATTGAATATAAATCCAAGAATCCCTATGAGTTTTATCAAATATTCAATGAATTAGATGCAGCCGAAACTCAAGATAGTTTTGGTTGGTTAATTTTTCCGGAAGAAGGTGAAAAGCCATACCCAGTAGTAGTTTGTGCACACGGTAGTGATAATTGGGCTGGTCATCATCATGAACATATCCTAAATTTTCTCAACAATGGAATGGCTGTTTTTAAAGCACACAGTTTTGATTCAAGAGGGGTTGCTTCCACGGTTGAAGATCAACTTTCTGTCACAACGGCAATGATGATGGTTGATGTGGTCGAACCTTTGAAATTTTTATCAAGGCACCCTGACTTAGATGCAAGTAAAATCGCGATTACAGGTTGGAGTTTAGGCGGCATGGTAGCCTTTTATGCAGCTTGGGAACCCATCATGGAGAAGCTTGCACCAAACGGTGAGAGATTTTGTGCTCATTTGCCATTTTATCCACCAACGTTTTTGAATCCGGATGAACATCGATGGTCCAAAGCACCAATCTTGAATTTAATTGGTTCAGATGATGACTATACGCCCGCAATTCTTGTTAAGGATATTTGTAAAGAAATGAAAAAGGCTGGCGCGAATGTTGAGGTATGTGAATTCAAAAAAGGACATCATTCTTTTGATTCAATCCATCCTGTGACTTTTTGGCCGGAGGCACTGGCAATAAATGAAAAGTTTGCTCAGTTAAAAAACGATGGAAGTATTACTTTTACGACTGATGAGGGCAAAGCCATGAGCGCTAATTCTTTTGACGATAGGGTAAAAATATTTGAAACCGGCGAGATAAAGTTTGGCGCTCACTCAGGCGGAGATTGGTCGATAAGAAGAGACGCTATGGATCAAGCGCTTTCCTTCATGAAAAAGCACTTGCTCTAGAAATTTTTCCCCTCTTTCAGATAAACCTCTTCTAAACTCTTATAAAGAGAGAGTTTTTCAGGAGTTTTGAAATCAATGCTTTCACCATAATGCATGGCCTTTGGATTAATCGGATCAAACTTTTGCCATTCATTTCTCGGTTTTCCATATTTTGCAATATCGGTCCAATCCTTCAGCATAGTATCCCTAATTTCATCATCTATTTCCTTCCAGGGCCAAAACGGAACTATGTTATCGAAAAGATAAAATAGCTCTAACCCATGCGCGGCATCAAGAGTCTGAGTATCCGATGAGGGTCCTTTTTCGAAATAATATAAATAAGCTTCCCCACCATTAGCAGCAAACTGATTAACCATAAAAAAGCCATCCCCTCCAAATGCTAAATCGCCCCATAACTCATTTGCAGAACGTTCATTAGAATATTCAAGACCTTCTCCATAAATTTGCACACCTTCAGGCAAAGGAAGATAGGAGAAATCACTTAACCCCCAAGTTTGTGCAATCCAATCATCCTCATTAAGTTTTTCACCAAAAACAAAAGGGGATAAATTGGTGCCTTCATTGGCATTAAATCCAGCGATGTAAATAACATCATTGGTTCTGCCTTCCGAAAAGCTAATTTGGGTAGGTGAGTCAAAGACCCATTTATCTTCGATAGGAAACCATCCTGCTTGTTCGCTGTCGTTTTCCTTTTCAAATTTTTCAGTCTCAAAAAAAAGATCTGCTGGTAGATTTTTAATATCCTCAATGGAAGGACTTTCAATTCCTGAAATAGAGCGAAAAAACTTTTCTCCAAGCGATTCTGCAGAAATCAAATCTCCTCTTTGCTCATTGATATTTCTGGCTCGTCCTACTGTGTAACCGCTCTGAGCTATGGCTTTATGAAATAGATCTTTTGCTAGTTTTGTTGCAACCAAAGTTTCAACGCTTGCACCTCCGGCTGACTCACCAAAAATAGTTACGTTAGTAGGATCACCTCCAAAAAGATGTATGTTGGTCTGTACCCATTTCAAGGCCTGAATCTGATCTAAGGTCCCATAATTTCCTGAGACACCCATTTTTGATACCTCTGATAGCAAAGGATGCGCAAAAAATCCAAATGGACCTAATCGGTAGTTCATTGTTACCAAGATAACATCACGCTTAGCAAATCTATCTGTTATGTAGAGTCCATCACCGTTACCAAAATTATAGCCACCCCCATGGAACCAAACCATAACTGGTAACGAACCGTTTTCTTTCTTTGACGGCTTCATGATATTGATGAACAGGCAATCCTCGGATTGTTGTTTCTCAAAATCTAAACTTGCAAAAAGCCAGGCAGCATTTTCTAAAATGACTTGTTCCCACCACTTCATTCCAGATTTTGTAAGAAAAATCTCAAAAAATTCACTCAACTCACCTTCTTCGCCTTGAGGCTGCATACACTGCTTTTCTGCTTCATTCGCACCCATAATCCTTTCCATTTCGGGAGCACCTTGACTAATGTCACCCAGTTCTTTCAGAACCAAGTGAGAATCGTCATGACCGTCCATTTGAGTCATGTCATCCAACCATCTAGACACGTTTGGGAAATCTGAGTAATCAAAAGTATTAGTAAACTCTTTTTTCAATTGACCCAATTCAACGTAAGCAGCCATGTCAGCAATGGTCGGAGCATCGCCAGTTAAGTATTTATTGTCTGCAAGCCATTGGGTTTCCATGGCTTTCAACCCTTTGGTGAAAACTTTACGAGACATTTCTATTACTGGCTCAGCTAGTCCTAGGTCAGGCCTAACTTTTGGTGCAAAAAAAGCTAACGTAGCCTCTTTAAAACTTCTATGATGATAATGCAAAATCGAATCGACTTTAGATCTTTGCTCAGGATTATCAGGATAAAGATCAGTCCAACCGTGTTTTGCGCACAAGTAAGACATTATTGCGAGGGACTCTCCAAGAACAAAACCCGTATCAGGTTCTTCAAGTCCTGGAATAGTGGCATTCGGAAATTTCTTCATATAATCAGGATCTCGAGTTCCGTTACCTTTGGGTGAACCTGGAACGGTTACCACGAGTTCAAAGGGCAGCTTTTTATTTAATAACAACCAGATTACTGTTCTAACTGCTTGTGACATTGGTACGCCATATATTTTTATCGGTTCACTCATTTTTTCTCCAAATTTAGGTGTTTAGCGCGCTGTAATTTTTCTTTGACTCAAATGCGAACGTAATCATTATCATACAAACTATATTTATAAGGGTGATTATCTTTTGCAAGGTTGCATGTTGAATCATTTCAGATTCAGCTTCCATTGGATTGCCGCTAAATATTTCATACATTACATAAGCGACAATTGATGCCATTAAAAATGAAATCATGTAGCCGTAATAGTTATTAATTTCCTTATTTTTAAACATCAAAACGAGATACAAAAGAGTTGCTGGTATGAGTAACCTAAAGGAATTTAGAGCAAAAAAAACATGCTCATCAAAATAAAGATCATGCGGAGTAAGGCCGACTAGAGCAAAAAAAGCCATTCCTAAAAAGATGAATAGCGACCCAAAGAAGGCTATCCAATAATCAATGCCTTCATTTTTAAAAAGCGCAGGAACTGAGTTAAAAAGAGCCAGACCGGCAAAGAAGCAAATTCCTAATGAGAAAGCAAAAAAGACTGATGAGAGAAAATTTTGCTCGCCGTTATGAGCGTTGTACGCACCTAGGTCGCTTAAAAAATTATGGGTTAAGGAATATCCAATCTGAGAATCATCGTGAATGTTCCCTCCTGGATAAAAATACATTGAGATCGAAATGAAGACCAAAAACCCAATGGCCATTAGTCTTACGAAACTAAGATTGAAAATATCTCTCATCACTAATTGCTGTCTGCTACCGAGCCTCCATCTGAAGCAATGGTCTGACCAACTATATATTCGCCTGCTCTAGAGCAAAGAAAAATTGCAAGCCCTGCAATATCTTCAAGGCTTCCTACGCGACCGCTTGGGTTTGCCTCACCTACTTGACTCCAATCAACGTCGGTATCACCTCCAAACCCGACTCCAGTACTTAACATCCAAGTTGGATAAGGTCCTGGAGCAATGGCATTCACAATAATTTTTTCTTTAATTAAAAATGCTGCTAGAACTCTAGACAGGTGATGCACAGCTGCTTTCGAGGGTCCGTAAGCAAAATTTTCAAAAGCACCTTTTTTAAGACCATCAATTGAACCTATGTTGATGACCCTAGCCGGGTCGTCTTTACCTGCTTCCCTTAAAAGTGGTAATAGTTTTTGAGTTAAAAAGAAAATACCTTTGACGTTAGTATCCATGACTTTGTCCCAACCGATTTCTGGATAGGTGTCGATAGGCTCACCCCAAGCAACACCGGCGTTGTTTATTAAAATAT
>CABZTA010000025.1 GCA_902528485.1 uncultured SAR86 cluster bacterium | reverse complement strand
AATTCCGATCGGCTTCTTTGAAATCAATTTTACTTTTAGAATTATTTAAAAAGATTTGATTTTTAAGGCTGGTGTCTTTTTTAATATTAACCAAAATAGTTTGATCTGGATAAAAAGAAAAGAAGTTTCTAGCCTCAAGTGATCTAGGAAAATTGTTACAGGTAATTTTTTTCTTGAAAGTTAAGTATCTCGCAGTTGAATTAATTAGATCAAAGTCTGTTTCGTTGCAGGTATCAAAATTAAATCCATTGTTAAGGGTCTCTTCCAAAGATGGTCTATATAAGTTTCGAGGTACTTTGATATCCATCTCAATTTCCTTGGATTCATCTGTTTCAAGAAAGTCTAAGGACAGGTTAAATTTTTGAAGCTCATGTGAGCTCAAGAAAGAAGCTGTCAGTAAAAGATACAAAGACAGAAGTCTCATTACTTATATAGGATAGGGTTTATTTCAACTGGATAACTTTTTTTAAGTTCATTTATGTATTCTCTAAAAGACCTCTCTCTTTCGCTCCTTATTGCCTCTTGATTTACTATGTCGAATATCGAACTCAATGAAGCAGGCTCCCCTTCTATCTTATCTTCAAGAAAAACACTAAACGATTGATCATCTTGGATAAATTTAATTTCACTGCCGATCTCAAGAATATCTATATTTATAATTGCATCCGCTCCCAAATAATCTCTTAACTTCTGCTTTGTAAGATAATCATTAGGCAAATTAATAAATTCACTATCAGATTTCATTAAATACAAATTATTTTGAGAGAATTTATCTAGATTTTCTCTGTAATATTCTTCTACGTCTTCATTATCAATATTCAAGATGGTCTGATTAGAAATGATGTTTGTCATGTAATCGATGAGATTATTTTTCAATAGAGGATCGCTTTGGATAATTTCTTCATCTATAGCCTTAATGATCAATAATTGCTCAATAACGAGTTGGTCAATCACTGACTCTTTAAGTTTGATGTCTATTTCCCCATCATTATTGAAATCAACTTGGCTAATCTGAGCTAAATAACTTTCCATGGAAACGGATTTATCCCCAACTTTTATTGCCCAGTTTGAAGACGGAAGAGAAATATCTTCAAAAAAATCAAAAGTTAAGAAAACTATCCCCAGAATAAATGAAAGAAAGAATCCAAAATTGAGGAAAGAAATATTCAATTATTTTTTTAGGACCATTTCTATATGAGGAATCCCATCCTCATCATAAATTTTTCCAACTGTTTTGAAACCGTAACCTTGATAAAAATCTACCAAGGGATGTTGCGCTGAAATTCTAATATCTTTGTCAGGATAAAGAAGCCAACATGTGTGGATAGATTTATCCATCAAAATTTTACTTAACCCATTGCCACGAGATTTTTTATGTAAGACCACTCTTCCTATGGAAGCGTCTTCATACTTTATTCCTGGCGGTATTAGACGACTGTAACCCTGAAGATCAGATCCGATGTAGGCAAGCAAGTGAAAAGAGTCCTGATCAACATTATCCGCATCCAGATATGAAGTATTTTGCTCTATTAAAAATACTTCTTGACGAAGATTCATAGCGTCATAAAGTTGATGAACGCTTAAGTCTTCGAATTTTCCTTCTACCCAGATAATGTCATTCATGGACAAGGATTTGGACATCCGTAATGAATTTCTTCAATTTTCTTCAGGCATTCTTCATCAAGCTTCGTATCAATACTGCCAACAGCAATCTTTAGCTGCTCCATGGTTGTAGCACCAATAATATTTGAAGTGACAAAATCTTGATCATTAACAAATGAATTTGCCATCAAAGCAGGATCCATTGAATATTCGTTAGCAAGATTTACATACTTCCTTACTATTTCCTCTGCCTGTTCCGTTTCGTATCTTTGGCCTCGTTCAAATAACGTAGTCCTTGCTCCAGCCGGCCTAGCACCGTCAAGGTATTTCCCGGTTAGATATCCCTGTGCAAGAGGTGAATAAGCCAACAAACCAACTTGAGATCTATGGTGAAATTCAGACATCCCACTTTCATAAATTCTATTTAACAAGTTATAGGCATTTTGAACGCTCACAACTTTAGGTAAGTCATGCATTTCTGCAGCCTTAATAAATTCGGACAGGCCCCATGGGGTTTCGTTGGAAAGGCCAACATACCTGATTTTTCCTTCTTTCACTAAATCACCTAAAACTTTTAAAGTCTCCTCTATGGCTACTGATTCTAAATCGTAATGCTTATAGGAAAGGCCTCCACCAAATAAATTTATTGGTCTATCTGGCCAATGAAGTTGATAAAGATCAACGTAGTCAGTTTTGAGTCTTTTTAGGCTTCCTTCAATAGCCTTTGTAATATTATCGCTATCAAGTCTTGTTTCACCGCCTCGAAACCATTTCATGCCACTTCTTCCAGCAACTTTAGTTGCAAGGATAATTTTTTCTCTGTTGCCTCTTTTTTCGAACCAATTACCAATTATTGTCTCAGTACTCCCCTGAGTATCTTCCATTGGTGGAATAGAATATAACTCAGCAGTATCAAAAAAGTTTACTCCTTGATCAACGGCATAATCCATTTGCTCAAAACCTTCTTCTTCAGTATTTTGCTGTCCCCAAGTCATGGTGCCCAAGCAAATAACACTCACATCAATATCTGTATTGCCTAATTTTCTATATTCCATAATAATTACTCTCCAAAAACATTTGCTAAGTATATAGGGGGTAAAAGTGGAACCAAACATCTATTCAATAAATTTTCAGGATTCAAAAGAAGCAGAAAAAAACTTAGAAGAATACAAAGGAAAGTATATTTTGATAGTTAACGTAGCTAGTAAATGTGGTCTTACACCGCAGTACGCAGGCCTTAAAAAAATTCAAGATTTATATGAGAAAGATTTGCAAGTAATTGGTTTTCCTTGCAACCAATTCATGGCTCAAGAACCAGGTACCGATGAGGAAATTCAAACTTTTTGTAAAACGAAGTATGATGTAAATTTTCCTGTGATGAAAAAAATTGAGGTAAATGGGTCAAAAACTCATCCGCTTTATGAATATTTAAAATCGGAAAAAACTGGAATTTTAACCGAAGCCATAAAGTGGAACTTTACAAAGTTTTTAGTTGACAGAGATGGGAAGGTTATAAAAAGGTATTCACCTCAAACGGAACCTAGCGAGATTGAAGAAGAACTTAAAGATATTATCGAGTAGAAGAATAATTACAGGCTTGCTTAAATTTCTTTGCATAATTAATCCATCCTCTCTACCAAAATTCAATTTGTAATAATTCTTTCTTAGTCCTGCTTCCTCAAAACCATTTCGACGATAAAACTTTATAGCTCTTTGGTTTGATTCTCTAACCTCTAAAAAAATTCTTTTTTTAAAGGTATATTTTGATTGATTTACAACCCTTTTTAGCAACTGATAACCAATTGACTTTCCAATAAATTTTGGAGCGACAGAAATATTTAAAAGGTGGATTTCATCCATCACATACTGATAGATGACATACCCATTAACTTTACCATCAATAGTAACCACATCAGCTTTACTAAACCTTAGGGCATCATAAAAATTATTTTCAGACCAAGGAGTTTCATTTGTTAGCGACTCAATGCCGTGAACATAGTAGATGTCATTTTTATTCATAGGTCTGAAATTAATTTTCATTTTTCCAAGCTTGTTTCCTCTTTTGAGAATTTTCCAATAATTCAGATAACTTCAATGATTTAGAATTTAGAAAATCTAATGCGCTTTCGTTAACTTTAGAGAAATTAACAAGGTAATAATCCAATGACTTTAAAAACTGATCATTGCCTACGCTTTCATCATTTTTATCGACTGTCTTTACTTTGTTATCTACAAATATAAAATCCTCAACCAATTCATAAGTTGAGATGCCCATTTTGTTTAAAATCTCTTTATTCATTTATCATCTGTTATGAATAGTATAATAATTTATAAATTGGTTATTTAATTGAAAAAAATTACAAATACAAATACTTCAAAGTACTTACCTTTTGAAAGGATCGACCTACGCAATCGTAAATGGCCAGGAAATATTATTTCTAAAAAACCTATTTGGTGTAGTGTAGATTTAAGAGATGGCAATCAAGCTTTGATTGAACCTATGGGGTCTGAAAAAAAGCATAGATTTTTTCAATTATTATTAGAGACTGGATTTAAAGAAATTGAAGTTGGATTTCCATCTGCTTCGAAAACTGATTTTGATTTTGTTAGAGACTTGATTGAAATGGATTTAATTCCTGATGATGTCACTATTCAGGTTTTAACGCAGGCTAGAGATCATTTAATTGAGGACACCTTCAAAGCTGTTAAAGGAGCAAAAAATGTTTGCATTCATGTTTACAACTCTACTTCTACCCTTCAACGCGAGGTAGTATTTAGAGAAAGTAAAGATGGGGTCAAAAAAATTGCTTTGAACGGTGCCTCCTTAGTTAGAGAACTAGCTGATAAAAATAATGAGACTAATTGGGTATTTCAATATAGCCCAGAAAGCTTCACTGGCACAGAATTAAGTTACGCAGTTGAAGTTTGTAATGAGGTTAATGAGATATGGAATCCTTCCAGTGATAATAAATCAATAATGAATCTTCCTGCTACTGTTGAGATGTCTACGCCTAACATATACGCAGATCAAATTGAGTGGATGTCACGAAATTTAAACAACCGGGAAAGTGTGATATTGAGTCTTCATCCCCATAACGATAGAGGGACTGCCGTAGCTGCAGCCGAATTAGGATTAATGGCTGGAGCGGATAGAATCGAAGGTTGTCTTTTTGGCAATGGAGAGAGAACTGGCAATGTTGACTTAGTAACCCTTGCCCTAAATCAACTAACACAAGGTTTAGATCCAGAATTAGATTTTTCCAATATCAATCATGTAATGCGAGAAGTTGAATATTGTAATCAATTACCTGTCCATCCTAGACACCCTTATGCTGGAGATCTAGTTTTCACTGCGTTTTCTGGATCACATCAAGATGCAATCAAAAAAGGTTTTGATTCAATGAGGGAATCCAACGATCCGCTTTGGAAGGTTCCATATCTTCCAATAGATCCTGAAGATTTAGGAAGAACTTATGAAGCTGTGATTAGGATAAACAGTCAGTCAGGAAAAGGGGGCATTGCATATATTCTAGAAAAAGACCATGGATTATCAATGCCCAGAAGACTTCAAATTGATTTTAGTCAGGTTATTCAACAAGTTACTGACGAGACAGGAAGAGAATTAGAGAGTGAAGATATATGGTCAAAATTTAGGGAAACTTATTTGGAAGGAAATAAGTACAAATATGTTTCACATAAAATTTCTTCTGGTCCTGACAGTAAAGGAATTCAAAAAGATAATATTAAAGTTACCCTCTCTAAGGAAGGTAAGGAATTTGACATAAATGGTGAAGGAAATGGGCCTATAGATGCGTTTATGAACGCATTCAATAACCACAATAAATCATCATTTTCAATTTCTGATTATCATCAACACGCAATCTCGTCTGGGGCAGATGCTCAGGCAGTTGCCTATATAGAAGTACAAAAAGATAAGAAAAACCTTTCTTGGGGAGCTGGTATACATGCCAACACGCTAGTTGCCTCTATTATCTCTGTATTAAACGCCCTGGATTAGTTCAATTCAGAGACAACTAAGCTTTCTTTTGTTTTTTTTATTGAGACAGATCCCTTTTTGCCTTTAGCTCCCCAGTTAAAATAGGAACTATTCTTTGAAGTTTTTATGAAAATATTAATTAAATTATCAAGTACTTTTTGATTTGGTGAATTTAAACCATTTAATTTTATCCATTTTCTAAGGATGATTTTTTTTTGACTATCTTTTTCATCAATTAGCTTTCTTAAATTAAGAGTGTTTTTAGAAAGCTCAGCCTCACTAAAGTCATGAGATATTTCAGCTACACCCAAATATTCTTTTTGAATATCGATAAAAGATTGAACTTTGTTTTCATAGTTAGGCCAACGATTCTTAATTTTTGGAATGATGTTTTTCCTAATATAATTTCTATCAAAACTTGTATCTTTATTTGATGGATCGTTTATGAAATCAAGTTTATGTTTTTTTGCATACGATAAAAGAAGATCTTTTGACAAACCAAGAAAAGGTCTGACTAGTCTTCCCTCATTGAGAGCTCTTTCTTTTGGAATCCCAACTATGCCATCCATTCCCGTTCCGCGAAAAATTCTAAAGAAAAAAGTTTCCATTTGATCATCTAAGTGATGAGCAAGGAAGAGGGTAGAATTTTTATCTACATATTCAGAAAATATCTCATATCTAAGATTCCTTAAATTATTTTCTGATAGTGCTTTTTTGATTGATTTAATTTGAGAATAAGAGAAAGAAACCTGTATGGTTTCACAAAATTTTTTGCAGTGTTCGATCCAGTTCTTTGAATTTTTGTTTTGATTATGATCAACATGGATGGCAAGAATTTCTTTGTTTAATTTTTCTTTAATTAGAGCTTGCTTGAGAGCATAAAGGAGAACTGTTGAATCTAATCCTCCGCTGAAAGCAACTAAGAATTTTTTTGAATCTTCGGTTAAGTAACCTGAGAAAGACTCATAAATTTCGTTCACTTACTCGATGGCTCCGTAGCTCATAATTTTCTTGTGTCTTTCATTGAGAAGATCCGAAATATTAAGGGATGAACATTTTTCAAGCTGCTCAGAAATGTGGTCTGAAAGCATGGAGCTCATTTTTTGAATATCTCTGTGAGCACCGCCTAAGGGCTCATCAATGATTTTATCTATCAAACTTAACTCTAAAAGATTGGAAGCGTCTAATTTCATTGCTTTTGCAGCATCCTCTGCTTTTGAGGAATCTCTCCAAACAATCGACGCACAAGCTTCTGGAGAAGCCACAGAATAAATAGAGTACTCCAACATTGATATATTATCTCCCACTCCAATTGCCAAAGCTCCGCCAGAACCGCCCTCTCCGGTAATAATTACAATAATTGGTGTTTTAAGTTTGGACATAATACTTAAGTTGTATGCTATAGCTTGTGAATTGCCCCTTTCTTCACTTTCTATCCCAGGATAAGCTCCAGGAGTATCAATAAAAGTAATGACTGGCATAGAAAAATCTTCTGCAAGCTTCATTAATCTGGCTGCTTTTCTATAACCTTCAGGTTGCGACATACCAAAATTTCTTTCTATCTTATCTTTTGTATCTTTACCTTTTTCATGGCCGATAAGCATCACAGGTTTCCCTTTGAAAGTAGCAGTCCCTCCAATTATTGCCCTATCATCACCAAAATTTCTATCGCCATGATGTTCATCAAAATTATGAAATAATTTTTCTATGTAATCGCAAAAATGCGGCCTGTGTGGATGTCTCGCAACTTGAACTTTTTGCCATATGGATAGATTTGAATATAGCTCCTTGGTTATTTTAGTAACTTCTTTATTAAGAGAATCAACATGGCTTTGAATCACATCAGGTTGTTCTTGGCTCGAGCGCAAATCGTCAATCTTTTTTTCTAAAAGGCTGATTGGTTTTTCAAAATCTAAAAAAGAGTAAGACATTATCTTCTATGATACATAAGTTCTAAATTATCTCTTCCATAAGTATTTAGAAGAGCTTTCATGGTATTGTTAGTTAACAAGATTCTCCTATCCTCTTCGAATTCTATTTCTGCTTCGGATTTTTTTGAAGTATATTTCAGCTCAACAGGGCAACCAATTGAAGATTCTGTATCGAGGTCATCGAGCAATCTCTTGAAGCTCTCAATATTAGACTTTTTTGATTCAATTAAAGATATTCTTAATTTTTCTACCATCCTGATTCTTAAGTTTTCTAGAGTATTGATATTAGTAACTTCAATTTTTTTTGCTAATCCGTACAAAACTTCTCGAGAATTATCTACAGTAACTTTGCCGTCCACTATAAAAATATCTTTGTTGTTTAATTCAACCTGCATTGATTGCATTACATCAGAACCCAAAATTATCTCTATTTTTTCAGTTCCATCATCTAATGTTGCAAATGTTACCGGACCTCTCCTGCCTTGAATTGTCCTTTTGGTAGTTATAACACCAGCACATCTTTGTATATTCTTATCTTCATTGAGACTAGAAATCCTATTAGGGCAAATTTGCTCAATTTCCCATTTATATTCATCCATAGGATGACATGAGAAATAAAATCCTAAAGAGTTTAGCTCACCCAGAGACTTATCAAATTCAATAGTTTTTACTTTTGTGATGGGAATAACGTTAGGTAGTTCAACGTCACCGAATAAATCATCAATACCGCTTTTTTTCTCTTCAGATACCTGTCTAGCAAACTTCAAAGCAGATTCAATATTCACAAACATCTCTTCCCTACTAGATTGAAATGAATCCATTGAGCCAGAAGATATCAGAGGTTCTAGAGCTCTTTTTCCTACTTTTTCTGTATTAATTCGACTAGAAAAATCTGAGAGAGTCTTGAAGTTTCCTTTTAAGGTTCTATTATCAATTATGCTTTCGATAGCTGACTTGCCAACTCCCTTTATTGCTCCCAATCCATACATCAGTGTTTCATTGTCTATATTCCTGAATTCATAAAAACTTGAATTAATATCAGGCGGCAAAACTTTAAGGCCTAAAAGCTTGCAATCATCAAGAAGCATCTGAATCTTATCAGTATCGTCCATTTCTGAACTTAAGACAGCAGACATAAACTCTGCTGGGTAGTGGGCTTTTAACCATGCTGTTTGATAAGAAATAAAGGCATAAGCTGCAGAATGAGACCTATTAAAACCATAGCCAGCAAATTTTTCAATTTGATCAAATAATCCTTCTGCAAATCTTTTATTTTTTCCTTTTTCAATTGCTCCTGTTATGAATGGTTCTTTTTGTTCCTCCATCTCAGAAGCTATTTTCTTTCCCATTGCTCTTCTAAGAATATCTGCCTCACCAAGTGTAAAACCGGAGAATTCCTGAGCTAATTGCATAACTTGTTCTTGATAAACAATCACACCATGAGTTTTATCAAGTATTTTTTCTACTGATTCATCTCCATATGAAAATTCTTCTCTTCCATGTTTTCTTTCAATGTAAGTTTCAACCATGTTCATTTCTAACGGACCAGGCCTGTAAAGGGCTATCAAGGTAATAATATCTTCAAAGTTATTCGGTTTTAGCTTTACTATGTATTCTTTAATACCTCGTGATTCCAGTTGGAAAACAGCAGTAGTTAAGCCTTTTTGGAGAAGCTGATACGTCTTTGAATCATCAAGAGGAAGATCATTTAAATTAATTTGTTCGAGTTTTAATATCTGCCTGTTCTGATTAATTAGCTTCAGGGCATTTTTCATTATTGTTAAAGTTTTAAGACCTAAGAAATCGAATTTTTGCAATCCAACAAGTTCAATATCTTTCATATCATATTGAGTAGATACTGCGCCGGTTTCCTCATCTAAGTAGAGAGCAGAAAAATCTGTTATTTTTGATGGAG
>CABZTA010000024.1 GCA_902528485.1 uncultured SAR86 cluster bacterium | reverse complement strand
CTTAATTATGCTGCAATCACTTTTTTCATCAAAAGCGATGAATGAGAGTTTTGACTTAATAGAAACTTGATTAGAAAAAAACCCAAATTCCATTCCTTTCATAAAAGAAGAAATGATTTTTTTATCTACCTCTTCTGAGAAAAAAATACTATACGAAGAAGAGAAGTTTTTATTTACATTGTAATTTTCAACAAAAGACTGAGAAAAATCACTATCAATGATTTGCTCTTTATCTAATAAAACTTTATCTTCCATATTCATAGAACAATGAAATAGGAATAAACTGATGGTTAAAAAATAAACTATTTTCAAAAAATCTCTCGTAAGTTGTCTACATTATATTTAGTCAGTACACCTATAGGAAATAAATTAGATATTTCTTTAAGAGCTCAGGATGTGCTTTCCTCAGTTGATATCATTCTGTGCGAGGATACAAAGAAATCGGGCATCTTGTTAAAAGATTTAGGTATAGAAAATAAATTACTCTCATATCACGACCATACAAATGTTTCGAAAGTTAATTACTTCTTAGAATTATTAAAAGAAGGCGCCTCTTTAGCCATAATTTCTGACGCAGGAACACCGTTAATATCTGATCCCGGATACGAATTAGTTGCTAAAGCTATTGATGAGAAAATCAAAGTTACATCAGTACCCGGGCCTTCTGCAGTTATTTCAGCACTGATATCATCAGGTCTATCAACTAGTTCTTTTGCATTTGAAGGTTATGTTCCAAGAAAAAAGGGTCAGCTGGAAAAGTTCTTAAAAAATATACAGTATGAAAAGAAAACCACCATTCTCTTTGAATCTCCAAAAAGGATAGAAAGATTAGTGCAAATGATAGTAAAAACTTTAGGTCCCAAAAGGAAACTATCCTTAGCAAAAGAGCTCACAAAGAAATTTGAGAGGATAATTACTGATGAAGCCAAAGAAATTCAAGAATTAATAAAAAAAGATGAAACTTTAAAGAAGGGTGAGATGGTTATCGTAATTGAAGGTTCTGAAGAGAAGCAATACATTACAGTTGAAAATGAGAAAATTCTTTTTGAAGAGATCCAGAAATTGAATGGAACTAAAGCGGCATCAAAAATTGTATCAAAGATTTCTTCAAAGACTTCTAAAGAGATTTACTCAATTTTTGCTGAACCAAAAAATGACAAATAAGTTCAAATACTTATAATGATCATCGAGCTGACTGGGTAATCGCTGTCAAGTTGATAGAGGAAAGTCCGGGCTCCATAGAGAATGATGCCAGATAACGTCTGGGTGCTGTAAAGTAACGGATAGTGCAACAGAAAATAAACCGCCTTGTGTTAAAAGGTAAGGGTGAAAAGGTGCGGTAAGAGCGCACCAGACTTTTGGTAACAAAAGTTGTTGGCATACCCCATCAGGAGCAAGACCAAATAGAGACCTGTTAATGTTTCTCGCATTAGGTCAGGGTAGGTTGCTAGAGGTTTATGGCAACATAAATCCCAGATGAATGATTACCAATTACAGAACCCGGCTTATAGGTCAGCTCACATAATAATATCCTTAAAACCCTTATATTTTGGGACTAAACCTCTTGACACTGATTATACAAGTGGCTAAAGTGTGCTGAAGTGCACATTTGTGTATCTATGTGTGTAAAAGGGGTCTTGTTTGATGACTATTGGACTTTATGGATACAGTAGTTTGGCGTTGGATTCTAAAGGACGAATTGCAATGCCAGCAAAGTATAAAGAAGCTTTAAAAGAGGTTTCAGAGGGTTCTTTGGTTATTACAAGGGACCCACAATATCCTTCCTTAAGAATTTATCCGGGCAGCTTATGGAAAACCATATCGAAAGCCTTTGAGAATCTATCAGGCCTAGATTCAAAAATTAGATCTATTCAGTGGAATTTCCTTGGATATGCAAATTTAATTGATTTTGAAGTCAATGATCGTATGCAAATACTTATTCCCCAAAGCTTAAGAGAATACGCCCAATTAAAAGTTAAAGAAAAAGTATCTTTGATTGGTATGGGTCAGAAATTTGAAGTATGGAATGAAAAAAATTGGCTTGCAAAAGAGAAAGGTCAGCAAATTCAAGGTGAAAAATTAGATATCGACTTACCTTCTAACGTACAGGAGATACCTTTTTAGCATCATGTTCACCCATCAGCCAGTAATGATCAACGAAACTATTAAAAATTTAGTTCATGATCCTTCCGGCACTTACCTAGATTGTACTTTTGGTTTAGGAGGACATTCAAAAGAGATTTTAGAAAACCTTAACGATGATGGGCGATTAATCGCAATAGATAGAGATAAAGAAACTGTCTCGTATTCACAAAAAATAAAAGACAGAAGATTTCATTACAAAAACTTAAATTTTTCAGAAATTGAAAGTTTAGACATAAGACTAGACGGTATTTTTTTCGATCTAGGGAATTCCTCTATGCAACTAGATGATCCAGACAGAGGATTTAGCTTTCAAAAGGATGGTCCCCTTGATATGAGAATGAATAAAGAAGAGGAAATGACAGCAGAACAATGGATAAATACTGCATCAGAGAAAGAAATAAGTGATGTCTTATTTCATCTAGGCGAAGAGCGAAAATCTAGGTTTTATGCCAGGAAAATTGTTGAATCGAGAAAAAAAAATAAATTTAAAAGCACAGCACAGCTTTCTTTATTTATTGAGAAATATAGCAGCTCACAAAAGCGTCATCCAGCAACTAATGTATTTAGAGCAATAAGAATGCATATAAACAATGAAATTGAAGAGATGATCAATGGATTTATATCAGCAGCTTGCCTGCTCAAGCAAAATGGAAAATTAATCATCATAAGCTTTCATTCCATAGAAGACAGAATAGCTAAAAACTTTCTTAGATCAAAAGAAGCAAAAAATCTTAATATAAAAAAGCAAGGAAAGCCCATAAAGCCATCAATAAACGAAATTAAGTCTAATCCAAGATCAAGGAGCGCATTAATGAGAATTGCGATAAAAAATGTTTAATCAAATAATGTTGATATTTATTTTAGGATCTCTGATTGCTGCTTTTTTTAGTTCCTACTTAGTCTTGAATAAGAATGCCAGTTACAAGCAACTAGTTTCAGAAAAGTATCTTTTAAGAATCTTTAAGTCAAAACTAGATGAAGAATCAGTTTACCTCAAGAATAAGATATTAAATCTAACTTCTCACAATTCAGTAAAAGAAAAAACGGTCGATGAATATGGAATGATTTTGCCTGATTCCGTTGTTTTTATCCAAGGAGAAGAAAAGTGAAATTCTTGACTTTCATTGTAATGATATTTTCTTCAACTTTTCTTTTATCCGAAGTTTTTAAAGATCCTAAACCTTTATTTTCAAAAGATAATCCTAATTTTGTTGAATCATCAAAAGAAGTCAACTCTTGGCCAATGAAAAAATTACACGTGAAAGAATATCAACCGCTAGTTTTTTGGGGAAAAGACCAGATACTGACCCAATCTGGTCGCCTCCTCAAATTCCAAACCAAAGAAGGTTTGAAGTTAGTCAATATTGAGGCTAACAGAAACAATATTGATTTTATCTTAAGGTATTTTTTTGATTTCGATCAAATTATGAAAGGATCTGACTTAGTTCTTAAAAGAATTTTAATTGAAGAGTTTGACTTAATGACTTTAGAAGATAATTCCGGTATTAGGTTTCATATGAATAAATCAAAAATAGAAAATCAACTGGAGAACCTTAAAACATTTCTTCAGAGTACTTACTTTAACAATATAAAAGATACCTTTTCATATTTAGATCTCAGGTATCAGAATAAAGGAGCAATTGGGTTTAGGGATTAATATGGCTACCAACGGATCTAATAACATAAGAGTAGGAATTGATATAGGCACTTCAAAAGTTGTGTGTTTAATCGCTGAATATATTGATCACGAATTGCGAGTTATTGGTTTAGGAAGTCAAATATCTCAAGGTTTAAAAAATGGCGTGATAGTTGATATTGAATCAACTGTATCTGCAATAGAATCTGCGGTTAATGACGCAGAATTAATGTCTGGTGTACAAGTTACATCAGCTTTTGTGGGTATAAGTGGAGGTCATATCAATGGTTTAAATTCTGAAGGTGTTGTAGGAATTAAAGATAAAAAAGTCAAAATTAGTGATGTTGATAGAGTCATCACTGCTGCACAAGCATATGCAATTCCAGATGACTCTCAATTGCTTCATGTTCTGCCAAGAGACTATATTATTGATCAACAAAATGGCATTAAGGAACCTCTTGGAATGGCAGGCGTAAGACTGGAAACCAAAGTTCATCTTGTCACCTGTAACAGGAATTCTGCTCAAAACATATCCTCCTGTATGAAAGCTTGCGGCATAACTGTAGAAGGATTTGTCTTGGAGCAACTAGCGTCAAGTTACTCAGTCCTGTCAGAAGATGAAAAAGAGTTGGGAACGTGTTTAATTGATATGGGTGGCGGAACTTCAGACGTTGCGGTTTTTCAAAATGGAGCGATAGGTCATACTGCTAATATTCCAACTTCTGGTGATCATATTACTAAAGACATTGCTAGAGCACTTCAAACTCCAAGTATGCAAGCAGAAGAACTCAAGAAGAAGTATGGCTGTGCTTCAAGCTCGATAATTCATGAAAATGAAACAATTGAGGTTCCGGGTATGGCAGGAAGAAAAAATAAAATTTTCTCAAGAATGGCTCTTGCCAGCGTAATAGAGCAAAGGTATTTAGATATTTTTGGCTTAATAAAACAAAAACTTAACTTATCTTCTTTAGAAAATAATATTCCCGCCGGAATTGTAATCACGGGGGGAACATCCAGAATGGAAGGAGTAGCTCAATTAGCAGAAGAAGTTTTTAATTCTCCTGTGCGTATAGGTTCGCCATCAGGATTAATAGGATTGACCGATATTTTAAGGAATCCAATATATGCAACTTCTGTAGGATTGGTTTTATATAGCCAGAAATCACAAGAAGAAGATCATATGAATTATCTGTTCATGAAAGATAAGAACATTTTTAACAAGGCTTTTAGGTGGATCCAAAACAATTTCTAATTTAAATAAGGAGGGACTATGAACTGGACCGTTGTAGAAAATGAAACTAAATCATCTGCTCTTATAAGAGTAGTTGGGGTAGGCGGAGCTGGAGGAAACGCAGTAAATCACATGGTTGAAAGCGGTATCGAAGGCGTACAAATGATTTGTGCTAATACAGATGAGCAAGCGCTTGACACCAATCTAGCAGAATTAAAAATTACTTTAGGAACGGGTATTTCGAATGGTCTCGGAGCAGGTGGAAAACCTGAGGTTGGAAGAGATGCAGCTCTTGATGATCTCGAAAGAATTAAAACCTTGCTAGAGGGTTCTGATATGGTTTTTGTTGCAGCAGGAATGGGTGGCGGTACTGGAACTGGTGCAGCCCCAATTGTCGCTAGAGCCGCTAAAGAAATAGGTGCTTTGACAGTTGCAGTAGTCACTAAGCCATTAGAGCTAGAAATGCGAGATCAAATTGCAGATGTTGGCTTAAAAGAACTTACTGATGAAGTTGATTCACTCATTGCAATCCCTAACCAAAAATTGTTGGAAGTTCTTGGAAGAGAACATAGTCTTCTTGATGCCTTTAAGCAAGCAAACGATGTTCTGTTAGGTGCTGTTAGAGGTATATCAGATATCATCACACAAACTGGACTCGTAAACGTTGATTTTCAAGATGTTAAAACAGTAATGTCAGAAAAGGGAACAGCTATGATGGGAACTGGAATTGCAAATGGGCCAAGCAGGGCAAAAGAGGCAGCCTCTGCAGCTGTTGGAAGTCCACTGTTAGAAGATATTAATTTAGAAAACGCAAAAGGAGTTCTTGTTAATATCACTGCTGGGCCAGATATGAAAACGGGAGAAATAGAGGAAGTTCTTACCTTGGTAAGAGAATTTGCTGCTCAAGATGCAACAATTATTCATGGTGTGGCATTTGATGATTCAATGGGAGCGGATATAAAGGTAACGATTGTTGCAACTGGCCTTGGTGGAAGCGCACCCAAAAAGATGCCTAAAAATAGCTTTGAATTTGAATCAGTTGAACCCATTCTTCCGAAGCCAGATATTTCTCATTCTCCTAGAGAAGTTAAAAAAGTTTCGTCTAGTGATTTAATGGATTCAGAATATCTTGATATTCCATCTTTCGTTAAAAAACAAATAGATTAGATTTCTTTGAGTCATCAAACGGAAAAAACCAGAGAACTTGTTCTCTGGTTTTTTCTTCCCGTACTTTTTTTACTTCTCTTTGTAAGATTAATATATTTCCAAATAACTGAGGCAGACTTTTCATTTGATAAAATTGATAGTCGAATTTCTCAAAGTAAAATCATAAAGTCTTCACGAGGAAAAATAGTCGATAGAAATAATCGAGTATTGGCTGAAGATATTATTTTTTATGATATTGGAATAGACCTTAATTATTTCTCGTACAAACCAGACGAGATAAAATCTATTTCTAATTTATTAGATATCGAGGAACAAAATTTAAGAGAAAGATCCTCTAATCAGAGACTTAAATTTATTCAAATTTCAAAAAAAGTAAATAGGGAAAAAGTAGAGGTACTTAAAAAAGAAAAAATTCAAGGACTAGTTTTCGATGAAAGGTACTACAGAAATTATCCCGAAGGAGAAGCTTTTTCTCAACTAATTGGGATCACTGATATAGATAATGATGGTCTTCAAGGTATAGAGCTAAGTTTTCAGAAAACCCTTGATAGCTCAGATGGAAGAATAGATTTAAAAAGAGATGGTAACGGAAAAGTTATTGAAGAAGTAATTGCCCCAAAGAAGGATGGAAACTTAATAAAGTTATCTATTAATTCAGATTATCAATTCATTGTTTTTGATGAATTGAAAAGAGCTGTAATTGAAAATAATGCAAGCAATGCTTCCGCAATAATGATCGATTTAGATTCTGAAGAAATTCTAGCAATCACTAATTATCCTAGTTTTGATCCCAACGATAGAAAATCTTTATCAGATATTTCTCTTGTGACTAACAAAGCATCGATTTCTCTAATGGAACCTGGTTCTGTTTTAAAACCTCTTAGTATTGCATTAGCTCTAGATGATGAATTAATTAACGAAGATACCTTGATCGATACTAATCCTGGATGGGTTGAATTTGAGGACTACAGAACAGAGGATTTTAGAAATTATGGAATTCTTTCAGTTAGCGAAGTTATAGCTAAATCAAGCAATGTAGGTACTGTAAAAATATGCTCTCAAATGAACAAATCAAGAGTAATATCAGGAATGCGCTCTTTTGGAATCGGAGAGTACTTTAGTGAGATGTTTTTGAATCACAGAGAGGGATTTTTGCCGGGAGAACAAAGCATTTCCTTAAGAGGTTTGGTTAGTTTATGTTACGGGTATGGTCTTCAGACAACTTTGTTACACATTGCAAAAGCGTATACCGGAATTTTAAATGATGGTATCGAAGCAAATCTTAAGATTATTTCATCAGGTAGCAATGAAACAAGAAGAAGAATTCTTAAAAAGGAAACTACCAATAAGATAAAAAATAAACCTAACGGCAAAGAAAAATCTTTGAAAAAAGGAATTATTAAGCTTGTCTCAAGAGGATTAGTGGAAAATGTATAAAAGATTATTATGCCGATAAAAGCTGATAGAGACTGCCAAAAAAACTTCTGCCTACTTGTAAGTCCATTACTTGACTGAGTTTTGAGTTTAGTTAAATCATCTATCCAGCCGATTACCCCAAATGAAACTGTCATAAATAATACCAGCCAAAGGTATTTATTTGATAAGTCTCCCCAACAAAAAACTGAGAATACTACAGCTGCTAAGATCAAAAGCCCCCCCATTGTTGGAGTTCCTTCTTTAATCAGATGTCTCTCGGGTCCTTCTTTCCTAATATGTTGATTAAACCTTTCCATTTTCAAAAAATTAATAAACCAATTTCCAAAAGATAGGCAAAAAATCAATGAAGTCAAAGTGGCTAATATTGCTCTAAAAGTAAGATAATTGAAAATCCTTAAGGGACCATAGCTTTCAGCTAAAATTTCTAAAATAGGTAAAAACATTATTTAAAAATATTCATGCAATCTTCTATTTTAACTGATCTAGATGCCTTAAATAATATGGCAGTATTATTACTCAATAAAGATCCAATCTTTTCTTCTGCATTAGTAATATTAATTTTGACTACATTTTCCTTTGAGAGTTCAAATTTTGAGTTAAATAAAAAAACGTTATCAAATCTTTTGCTGGCCTCATCGATTATTTTTTTCATTTCTTGCTGAAAGCTCTCGCCTAACTCTTTCATATCGCCAATGACACAAATTTTATTATCTTTATCACTGGACTCTAAGACCCTAAATGCCTCTTTAAATGAATCAGGATTTGCATTGTAAGTATCATCAATTATCAAAACACCATTGGAATTGTAGCTTTTCTCTGTCCTAGATGGGACAACAACATCTTTTGATAAATTATATATTTGATCAAATGAGATATTTTCTATATCAAGACTTAGGAGAATAGCTTCTACACACTTACTGTTTGATTTTTTTGCATCTAATCCTTGGCTAGAAAAGGATCTGATCTTTCTGTGATGAGACTTGGCATGAAACTCACTGATATGAGCATAAATATCTGGAAAGATACAAGTTCCTTGAAGTAAAACATTTTTAAAAATATTTGATTTCTCTTTTGCAACTCCCTCAAGATTTATCAATTTTTCTAAATGAGCTTTTCCAATTGATGTAATAACTCCTACTTCGGGCTGCAATATTGAGGACAATTCATTTATTTCACCAAAGTCATTCGTTCCTATCTCAAAAATTCCAATTTTATGATGTTTTTTTAGTTCTAAGAGGCTAAAGCATAATCCGTAAAAATTATTCCAGTTTCCCGGTGAAACATAAATTTGAGAAGGATCAAATTTATTGGATAAAAGAGAGCTCAATAGTAATTTAGTCGAAGTTTTGCCATTACTTCCAGTTATGCCTACCACTTTTCCTTCAAACTTTTTTCTTTGGTATTTAGCTAAGAAAGATAGGCATTCATGAGTTGAATTAACGCCTAAAATTCTTTTATCTTGAGGATGATTTTGTTCAGAAATAACAAAAGAAGCCTCCCTATCTAATGCTTCATCAATAAAATCATGTCCGTTAAAATTTGGTCCCTTTAAAGCAAGAAAACAATCGCCTTTTTTAATCTTTTTAGAGTCTGTAACTATTTTTGAGGATACAAATTCTTTCTTAGGTTTCTCAAGATTTAATTTGGCGGCTAATATTTGGTTTGAAAATTTAAATAGCATTCTTAAAACTCATGACTTCTTTAAAATCACTAAAATCTTTTCTTAATCCATTCTCAAATTCTTGATAATTTTCATTACCCTTGCCTGCAATTAACAATGCAGAATCGGGTTTACTATTAAGGAGTGATTCAAGCGATTTAAGAATAGCTTCTTTTCTATCAAAAATTACATTTATATTCTTTGATGCGCACTCTGATAATATATCTTCAACAATTATTTCAGGGTTTTCACTTCTAGGATTGTCATTAGTAACAAAAACCTGATCAGATAAATTTTCTGCTATTTTCCCCATCTTTGACCTTTTAGATCTATCCCTATCACCACCGCATCCAAATAGACAAATTAAATTTCCCGAATGTGCATTTCTTAGTGATTTTAAACTTGCATTCAATGCATCAGGAGTATGCGCAAAATCAATAAACACATATCTTCCGTCAAAATCTATTTTTTGATTTCTTCCTTCAGGCAGACTAAGGTCAAATATATCTATACTAGATAAATCGACTTCTTGGTTTGCAACTCTAAACAAAAGAAGAGCACAAATCAGATTTGAAAAATAATGATCTCCTTGGAAATTAACATTAATTTTTTTCGGCAAAATATCCTCAGAATCCAATAAAAATTGATTTGATGAGCTTTTGTATATGAATACATCAGCATCTTTGTTATGAAATGAGTATGAATAACAATTTTTGTATTTTTGTTTAAGTTTTGCACCTAAATAATTATCTTCATTAAATACATATCCTTTTGACGATAAGTCACGAGAATCAAAAAAAGATTCTTTTACTTTTGAATATTTTTCCATATTGCCATGATAATCAAGATGGTCTTCAGAAAAACTTGTCAATCCTTTAAATTTGATTTCGATATCTCCGATTCTTTTTTGATGTATTGCATGGGATGAAACCTCTAGCAAAGAATTCTCAATATTGTGTTCATTTGATATTTCTAAAAACCTATAGAGTTCAAAGATATCAGGAGTCGTCATTTTTGAAGATTGTAACTCAAGACCTGAACCTCCATTTTCAATGGAATTAAAAAAAGATACCTTCATATTTAGCTGTTCATGTAATTGTTTCAAAAAATGAATTGTGCTGGTCTTGCCATTTGTTCCAGTTATGCCAAAAATCTTTTTGACTTGATTAAACTTATAGGCCTTCTCTGCCAGATCTACTAGTTTTTCTTCTAACCCAGATACATGAATTATGTTTCTATTTTTAATATTGGCATGATATGTGCCCGTAAGAACGGCTACTGCTCCTTTCTTAAAAGCATGGTCTA
>CABZTA010000023.1 GCA_902528485.1 uncultured SAR86 cluster bacterium | reverse complement strand
CTTTGGATGAGACGGAACAACTTTTTGATAAAATTTTTAACGGAGAGGTAGATACAAGTTCCCTTACTAGCCTCTTGGATGCTCTAGACAAAAAAGGAGAAACCCCTGATGAATTGGCTGGAGCTACTACCTCAATGCGAAAAAATTCTAAATCCATTGATGTTAATCATAATCAAGTTATTGATTGTTGCGGTACAGGAGGACTAGGAAAAAAAATGATAAACGTTTCTACTTCTGTTAGTTTTGTTCTAGCTGCGGCAGGCTTAAAAGTTGCAAAGCATGGAAATAGAACTGCAACGGGTAAAAGCGGCAGCGCTGATTTCTTAGAAGCAGCAGGTATCAATTTAAATGAGTCATCTAAATATTTTTCTGACTCTTTAGATAAAATAGGATTAGGATTTCTATTTGCCCAAAATCATCATCCAGGCATGAAATATGTCATGGAAGCCAGAAGAATATTAGGTAAAAAAACTATTTTTAACCTTTTGGGTCCTCTATCAAATCCCGCAGGCGCAAACATTCAGTCTATTGGTGTTTTTCACGGTAAATGGATAGAACCAGTTGGCGAGGCCTTAATAAATTTGAATTGCAAAGCTGCAGCAATTTTTCATTCAGATGATGGCTTAGACGAAATTTCTTTCTCTAGTAAAACCCAATTAATAGAATTATCTAAGAGTGAACTTATTGCTCATGAAATAGATCCAAAAGCTTTTAACATAAAATCTAAAAATCTCTCTGATTTAGAAATAGATTCTCCTCAAGATAGTGTTAGGAAAGTTATAGATTCTTTTGAAAATAAATTCTTACCGGGCAAGGAGATAATTTCTTTAAATGCAGCTCCAGCTTTAAAAATATCTTCTGTAGTAGATAATTTTGAGGATGGATACGATCTTGCATACGAACTCATTTCTTCAGGCAAGGCACTAGAGAAATTTGATGAGTTTATAAATTTTAAGTCTTAGGTAATTTATGAATCATCTTGAAAAAATTATTCAAAGAACCGAACAAAGGGTTGAAACTTTGAAATCCACCTTTTCTAGAGAAAATCTTCAAAGTAACGGAAAAGAATATAAAAAAAGAAAATTTGTTGAAATTTTACATAAATCTTCAGAAGAGCTGAGAAATTCTGTAGTTGCAGAAATAAAAAAAGCCTCACCAAGCAAGGGTATTATTAGAGAAGATTTCGATCCCGTCTGGACTGCTAAGCAATATGAGAAGGGAGGAGCTGCCTGTCTCAGCATACTAACAGAACCTGATTTTTTTCTAGGTAGTCTTGATTATTTATTAGAGGTAAGAAAAATCTGTCATTTACCTATTTTGCGAAAGGACTTCATAATTGATGAAATACAGATTTTAGAGTCCAAAGCTTTTGGGGCGGATTGCATTCTTCTGATTGCTTCAATTTTAGATAAAAATAAAATTAAAGATTTTTATCAAATCGCAAAAGAAAATGAATTAGATGTTCTAATAGAAGTTCATGATGAGAAGGAAACAGAAATAGCAATGGCAGTTTCACCTGAACTTTTAGGAATAAATAATCGAGATTTGAAGACTTTTGATGTAGACATTAATAATTCGATCAAAATCAAAAAAATGCTACCTAAAAGTCAATTAATTATCTCCGAAAGCGGCATCTATTCCAGAGATGACATAAATGATCTCAACGAAGCCAAAATTTACAACTTTTTGGTTGGAGAATTTTTTATGAGAAAAAAAGAACCCTATAAGGCTGTTCAAGATTTAATAGCTTTATCACCAATATCATCTCGATAAAATCCATCTTTCCAATCTATATTTTTAACTTTTTGATAAGCTAAATTTTTTGAATCTAGCAAAGTACTCCCTAATGCAGTAACGCATAAAACCCTTCCTCCATTACTAAGAACTTGTCCTTCTTGAGTTTTTGTCCCTGCATGAAAGACTTTTTGGCGTGGATTTTCATTTTCTAAATTATTAATTTCTTTGTTTTTCTCATATTCAAAAGGGTAGCCTTTGGATGCTATTACTACGCCAAGAGCTGAATCTTTAGTCCAAGAAATTTCTCTTTCATTTAAATTACCTTGCGCAGCTAGAAGACAAATCTCAGCTAAATCAGATTCCATTCTCATGAGAATTGGTTGTGTCTCTGGATCTCCAAACCGACAGTTAAACTCCAATACACTAATTTCTGAATTTTTTATCATCAACCCAGCATAGAGAAAGCCTTTGTAAGTTATTCCCTCTGATTTAAGGCCCTCAATTGTTGGCTTTATGATTTTTTCCATTACTTGCTTATGAATTTCCTCCGTCACAATAGGGGCTGGAGAATATGCTCCCATACCGCCCGTATTCGGGCCCAAATCATTGTTATCTCTAGCTTTATGATCTTGAGAAGAAGCAAAAGGAATGGTTTTTTTACCATCGCATAAAACAATGAAACTCGCTTCTTCTCCTTTAAGAAAATCTTCTATAACAACTTTTGTACCTGCAGAACCAAATATCTTTTTTTGCATAGCATTATCTAGTGCTTTGTTTGCTTCTTCAGCTGAGTGCGCAATGGTTACACCTTTTCCAGCAGCAAGACCGTCTGCCTTAATAACAATAGGAAACTTAGACTTTGATATATATTCCTTTGATTCTTCATAGTCTTCAAAGACTTCATACTCAGCAGTACGGATATGATTTTTCTTTAAAAAATCTTTCATGAATTTTTTTGATCCTTCAATTTGCGAAGCTTTTTTAGAAGGACCTAAAATAAGTAATTTATGTTTTTCAAACTCATCAACGATACCTTTCACTAGAGGGGCTTCAGGGCCGACAATAGTAAGGTCTATAGATCTTTCAATGGCAAAATCTCTCAGTGCAGATATATCTTCGGAATCAATATTTATATTTTCACACTTATTTTCTCTTTCAGTTCCTGCATTTCCAGGTGCAATGAAAACTTTTTGAACAAGAGAGCTTTGGGAGATTTTCCAAGCAAAGGCGTGCTCCCTTCCACCGTTACCAATAATTAAGAAATTCACTTAATGCCTGAAATGCCTTACTTTAGTGAATAACATACTCATATCTGCCTCATTCGCTGCTTGAATTACTTCTTCGTCTTTGATTGAACCTCCAGGCTGAATGATGCATTTTATGCCCAGTTCATGAGCATTATCGACGTTGTCCCTAAAAGGGAAAAATGCATCAGAAGCCATTGATGCTCCATTCAATGAGAATCCAAATTCCTTAGCTTTAGAGGCAGCAATTTTACCGCTATCTATTCTGCTCATTTGACCTGCACCAATTCCTAATGTTTGTTCACTTGCAGCAAACACAATTGCATTAGATTTAACATATTTACATACCTTCCATGCAAACAAAGCATTTTGTATTTCATCTTTATTGGGTACTTTTTTGGTTACAACTTCTAAATTATCTTCGGTAATAATTTTATTATCTGCTGACTGAATAAGGAGGCCTCCAGATACAGATAAAATTTTATTTTTGTCATTTATTTTTGGTTCGAATGAGAGAATCCTTACATTAGGTTTGGATGTGAAAATTTTCAGAGATTCATCTGAGTATGCTGGAGCAGCAACTACCTCAAGAAATTGATTATCAATCAATTTCTGCGCAACTTCGCCTGAAACCTTTTCATTGAAGGCAATTATTCCTCCAAAAGCTGAGGTTGGATCGCTCTCAAAAGCACTTTGATAAGCTTCCAATAAATTTTTTCTTGATGATACTCCGCAAGGATTGGCATGTTTTACAATGACACAAGTAGGTTCAGCAAAATTACATACGCAATCGATCGCAGTATCTGTATCTGCTATGTTGTTATAAGACATTTCTTTGCCTTGATGCAGAATGGATGAAGATATCCCATAAGGCTTTGCAAATTTATGTTTAAAAAAAGAGGCCGTCTGATGAGGATTTTCCCCATATCTTAAATTTTCAGTTTTTTCATAACTCAAAAGAAGATTCTCTTCAAATTGGTCACCATTAAAATAGTTGGAAATCTCTAAATCATAATTAGCTGTATGTGAAAAAACTTTTATTGCCAATTGTTTTTTTAGAGATTTAGAAATGGTTTTGCTTTTTTTGAGTTCCTTAGTAACTAAATCGTAATCATTAGGATCAACAATTGTGGTAACGTGCTCATGATTTTTTGCAGCTGCTCTCAACATCGTTGGTCCGCCTATATCAATTTTCTCAATTATTTCTGCTTCAGTACTATTTGGATCTTTTGCAGTTGAATAAAAAGGATAAAGGTTAACTACCACAATATCGATTTCATCGATGCTATGATCCTTAATGATTTTTTTATCAATTCTTCTTCGAGAAAGAATTCCTGCATGAATCTTGGGATGTAAGGTTTTGATTCTGCCATCCATTATTTCTGGAAAGCCTGTATGCTCTGAAACTTCAATAGCATCAACATTATTTTCTTTTAGTAGCTGGTATGTTCCCCCCGTTGAAATAATTTTGTAGCCCAGAGATAAAAGATTTTTAGCAAAATCAATTATTCCATCCTTGTTCGAGACACTAATGAGGGCATTTTTAGACATCTTATTTTTTATTAATTTTGAGAAGGTCGTATTCTTTGAGTTTTGTTCTTAAGGTACCCCTATTGAGGCCAAGCATTTTACTCGCCTCACTTTGATTTCCATTGCAATACTTCATTATTTCAAATAGTAGAGGCGCTTCTACTTCTTTAAGTACCATTGGATAAACATCAGATGATTTGTTGCCGTCTAATTCTCTAAGATATCGTCTGATTGATTTGCCAACCTGATATTTCAGAGAATTTTTATCGCTTGAATTATTTTTCTTTAAGACCATTAATTAACCACACTTTCTTGGCTGTTTCCGATTTCTTCCAAAGAAAGCATTCCTTGATTTAGTGACATCTTTGTTACTGAACAATTATCCGGGTAAAAAGTAACAATTTTTTTTGATTTTTGTAAATAACCTACCAGAACGTTTATCACCATGAAGTGTGAAAAAATCAAAGTCGGTGATTTAAAAGAACTAGTGATATTTATTATTTTATCTCTCCAATCTGCTTGGGGCTTTTCAAACTGAACTACATCTTTTGAAAACATTTCCCTTAACCAAGAAGGTCTTTCAGACATATTTATCCCAGGAGAGGGAATTTCAATAAAGCCTTCATTGATTTCTATTTCCTTATTTAATTTCTTAGATATTGGTTCGGCGGTTTCTATTGCTCTTCTAAGAGGGCTTGAAATGATTTGAAAATCATTTAAATCTTCTTGAGCAAGAATGTCTGAAATATCTTGGGCTTGATCTCTTCCTCTCACACTCAATTCTGGATCTCTATCAACTTCCCAAGATTTGGCAGCTTCTCCATGTCTTATGATGTAGATTTTCATCTTTTAAACTCTGATAAAATTGAATGTTTAGCATACAAAGAAATTCATGAGAACTCCAAGGGTATTTTTAAAAACTGAACTAAAAGCTAATTCAATTTTAGAGCTTGATCAAAATATTTCAGATCATTTAAAAGTTATGAATAAAAAAATTGGTCAGCAGCTTCAACTGTTTGATGGGCAAGGTAATTCAACTTTTGGAAATATTATTGAAAAAAAGAAAAAAACCTTTTTAATTAAAACAAATAAGAATTTAAACTTTTCTAAAAAACTTAAACCAACATTTAATTTAGGTATCAGTGAGATAAAAAATTTTGATAACGTTGTAAAACAGAGTACTCCTCTTGGAATAAATTCGATAAATTGCTTATCAAGCGAAAGATCAAAAATAAGAAAAAAACCCTCTCAATTAAAAATAGACAGATGGAAGAAAATTGCTGCAAGCAGTTGCGAACAATGTGGAATGGATTGGGTCCCTGAAATATATTCAAATGAATTAATGTCTTGGGCACATAATTCCAATGACTCTTTAAAAATTGTGTTAAATCCCAGAGCAACTAAGTCCATTAAAGAATTAAAAAAAGCTGAAAGTCTCTCTATAGCAATTGGCCCAGAGGGTGGATTTACAGATAATGAAATAGAAAAATTAGAAGAAAAAGGATTTATTGGAATTAATTGTGGAGATATGATTTTTAGAACAGATACAATGCCGATCATAATATTATCAATGTTAAATTTTTCTATGAGGAATATTTCATGAAAATCGGTTTTGTAATGGAGCCAATTCCTGCAAAGAATCTAAAAAAGGATTCAACTTTGTTGTTAATGTTCGAAGCTCAAAATAATGGACACGATATATATTTTATTGACTCAAAAAATTTATTTATGAAGGGCAACCAACCCTGCTGCAAATATCAAAAGGTAGAAGTCTCTCTTAATGATACGAACTTCAACGTTTTGTCATCTTCCGAGAATACAATGAATTTTTTTGAAGTAATCATCATGCGTCAAGATCCTCCTGTTGATTACTCTTTTATAGTAAATACAATGATTTTAGAGAAAGCTGCCGATTCAGGGGTTAACGTTATTAATAATCCTTCAAATCTGAGAAACTTAAATGAAAAAATATTTGCATTAAATTTCCCACAATTTTGTCCACCTACTTTGATCACATCTGATTTTGAAATTTTTAATAATTTTCTTAAAGAGAATGAGCATATCGTAGTTAAGCCTCTAAATTCCATGGGTGGAGATTCTATCTTCCAACTAAAGAAAGATGATGAACATTTATCTGAAGTTTATTCAAAAATATCTAGAGATAGTGAAGTAAAATTTATTGCACAAAAATTCCTTCCAGAAATTTCCATTGGAGATAAAAGAATATTAGTCATAAATGGCAAAGTTCCTAAACACGCTGTTTTGAGAACGCCTCCTGAAGGAGAGTTTATAGGTAATTTAGCTGCAGGCGGATCAGCCTCAACTATTGAGCTTAACGAAGAAGATAAAATTATTGCCAAGACGGTTGCAGATAAAATGTTGGATTTTGGGTTGTATATAGTTGGATTAGACATGATTGGAAATTTTCTAACAGAAATCAATTTAACAAGTCCCACTTGCTTCAGAGAACTCAATGACCAAGCAGGGGAAAACTTAGCAAAAATTTTTGTAGATGAACTATTTGGGCATTGATTACGGAGAAGTTAATTATGGATTTGCAATTGGCAATTCAATTACCAAAAATTCAACAACATATTTTTCTGAAAAAATTGCATCTGAAAAAGAAGCTTTAAAATTTATTGATAACTTAATAAAAGAGTGGGACTTAAAAGGAATTATTTTAGGATATCCACTTAATATGGATGATACTGATTCAAAACTTTCATTAAAAGTAAGCAAATTCAAAATAGCTTGTGAACAACTATTTGATATTAACGTTGAACTTGAAGATGAAAGACTTACAACATGGGAAGCCAAGGAAATAATGTCTGATAAAAATAATCTAACCGATAAAAAAACAACATCTCACGCCCTTGCAGCTAAGATAATTCTTGATACTTGGCTTAACAAATAATAAAAATGGCTCAACTACCCAAAGATTTTATTCAAAGAGTTTTAGATTCAACAGATATTGTTTCTTTGATCGATAGTCATGTTTCTCTTCAAAAAAGAGGAAAAGATCACTGGGCGCTTTGTCCTTTCTGCGATGATGGAAGCAAGCCTTCTTTTAGCGTAAGTCAACATAAGCAGTTTTATTACTGCTTTAAATGCAGAGCAAGTGGAAATGCAATTTCGTTTCTCACAGATCACCAAGGACAAACTTTTATGGATGCCTTGGAATTTTTAGCAACTAATGCAGGCATCGAAATTCCTAAAAACTCAAACAGCATAAATAATGAAGATTTCAAAATTTTTGACAAAATCAATGATCTTACTATGATGTTTTTTCAAAAAAATCTTTCTGAGCAAAGTGAATCTAGTCCTGTATATAAATATCTTAAAAGCAGAAGTATTGAAGGGAAATCTTCCCAAGATTTTTCCTTAGGATACGCAACTAAAAGCTGGGACGATTTATACAAATATCTTCTTAATGAGAGCATATCCAGAGAAGATATTTTGAAAACGGGATTAATTAAAACCTCTGAAAAAGGCAAAGATTATGACTTCTTTAGGAATAGATTAATGTTTCCAATACGAAATAGAAGAGGGCAAGTTATTGGTTTCGGTGGCAGAGTGATTGAGAAGGAAGAACCAAAGTACCTTAATTCAGCAGAATCTCTGGTATTCAAAAAAAATAGGGAGCTGTATGGCCTTTATGAATCCATTAAGAAAAATAGAAACATAAACAAAATTTTAGTGGTCGAAGGTTATACAGACGTCATTGCTCTATTTGCAGGTGGTTTTCCTTATGCGATGGCTACACTTGGGATATCTACATCAAAATATCATCTTGAAAATATTCTAAAAATTACCAATGAAGTGATTTTTTGTTTTGATGGTGATCAAGCGGGATCAGATGCAGCTAGAAGAGCAGTAGAAGTCACATTGCCATTCATTAACGATAATAGAAAGTTCAACATTTTGTTCCTTCCTGAAGGGCAAGATCCTGCAAGTATTATTGAGGAGCATGGTTCAAATAAATTTGAGGAATATTTGAGTAATTCAGTAGTGCTTTCAAAATATATCCAAGATTCTTTTCTTGCTGGGACTGATGATTCGATAGAAACAAAAGCAAACGCCATGAAAAGTTTTCAAAATTTTATAAAATCTATCCCATCTTCTAATTTCAAAACTTTGCTGGTTGAAGACTTTTCATCGAAATTAGGTTTCAAAGTTGACGAAGAAATCCAACCACCAACAAAGAAAAAATCTTTCATGATGAAAGAAAATGAAACCTTTATTGAAAGTACAATTTTAAAAAAGATTCTAGCGGTTGTATTAGATTTTCCTGGAAGAATTAATTTAGATTTGTTCTCGTATTTCGACGTCAAGTCACAAATAAAGGAAGAAGAAACAATCGCCAAGATAATTGAATTTTGTAATTCAGCCCCCAACTATAATGCAGGTCAATTAATTGAGGAATATCCTGAATTAAAGGAAGATATTACTTCCATAGCTGCTGATGAGAATATAGTTTCCGAAGCTAAAGCTAATGAATATATTGAAGAGTCGATTAATTTTTATTTAAAAAAAGAGAATATTTCAAATCATGGATATCTACAGAAAAAGCTCATGGATGGAAATATTACTGAAAAAGAAAAAATCGAATTGAAAAAAAGTTTGCTTAAAAAATTTGAAGGATTGAATGATCATGAAAAGGAGCTACTAAAGTCTTTGTAATCTTATTACATATTTATTCAAACTTTGGCTCTTAAAAGATATAATCAACGACCTTTTTTTAGAAATATATGTACGAAGAAGATTTAGAGAGTAGTGGTTTAAGAGAACTCATTGAAAAAGGAAGAGAGCAAGGATATATATCTTATGCTGACATCAATGATTTCCTGCCAGAAGATGTATCAGATCCTGATCAACTAGAGGAAGTCATTTCTCTTATCAATGAATTAGGACTTGAAGTTTTAGAGAATCCTCCAGCAGAAGGAACAGAGTTCATACCCGCTGCAGAAAACTCACAGGAACAAGCAGATCCAGAAGGTGAAATTGCAATTGAGTCTGAGGTTGGAAGAACAACTGATCCAGTAAGGTTGTACATGAGAGAAATGGGATCTGTTGATTTGTTGACCAGAGAAGGAGAGATATCAATAGCAAAAAGAATCGAAGATGGAGCAAGAGACTTACTCAGTGCATGTGTTCATTATCCTGGGGTGGTTGAGGGAATCATTGAAGATTATAAGTTAACCAAGAAAGGAGAAAAAAGACTTTCAGATTTGATAGTCGGCTTCATGGATGAGGATGAGCCTCTTACTGAAACTGCTGCTAGTAAAGATATTAAAGAAACAGAAGATGATGCAGAGGAAGAAGAGGATTCTGGTATTAATGAAGAAGAATTAGAAAAAAGATTCGCTTCCCTTAAAAGACAATTTAATAAAACTGAAAAGACTATTTCTGCGAGTGGTAGAAGTAGTACAAAAGCTCAAACAGACTTAGAAAAGTTAGGTGAAATTTTTAAGTTCTTAAAATTATCACCAAAAAAATTTGAAACGATTGCTCTCCCTGCAAGATTGAATTTCCAGCAAGTAAAAGAACTAGAAAGGCTTATTTATGACATCTGCGTCAGAGAATCTAAAATGCCACGAAAAGAATTTATTGAAGTTTTTCTTGGTAGCGAAACCAAAGCTAACTTTTTGGATTCAACCTTGAGATCAAAAAAACCATTCGTAAAAATACTTAAAATCAGGAAACCTGAAATTAACTTAATTCAAAAAAGAATAAATTCTCTAGAAAAAGTATCAGGATTGTCTGTTCCTCAGTTAAAAGAAGTTAATAAGAGAATCACAAAAGGCGAATCAAAAATTAGAAGAGCTAAGAAAGATATGATTGAAGCCAACTTAAGGCTCGTTATATCAATAGCAAAAAAGTATACAAATAGAGGTCTCCAATTTTTAGATCTTATTCAAGAAGGAAATATTGGTCTTATGAAGGCGGTTGATAAGTTTGAATACAGAAGAGGATACAAGTTCTCTACTTATGCAACTTGGTGGATACGACAAGCTATAACAAGGTCGATAGCAGACCAAGCTAGAACAATAAGAATTCCTGTCCATATGATTGAAACAATCAATAAACTCAATAGAATTTCCAGACAGATGCTTCAGGAAATGGGGAGAGAGCCTACTCCAGAAGAGTTAAGTGAAAGAATGGAGATGCCTGAGGATAAAGTTAGAAAAGTTTTAAAAATTGCCAAAGAGCCAATCTCAATGGAGACCCCTATAGGCGATGAAGATGATACGACTCTAGGAGATTTTATTGAGGATCCTCTTCAGAGTTCACCTATTGATGCCGCTACTGAAAATAATTTGACCGAGGCAACCGGTGATGTTTTAGGAAGCCTAACTGCAAGAGAAGCTAAAGTTTTAAGAATGCGCTTTGGTATTGGCATGAACACCGATCATACCCTCGAAGAGGTGGGTAAACAGTTTGATGTTACCAGAGAAAGAATCAGACAAATTGAAGCAAAAGCTTTAAGAAAATTAAGGCATCCTTCAAGGTCAGCACATCTTAAAGGTTTCCTCGACGAATAATTTCTCTTAATTTGAATTTAACCTATATAATTCCTCTTCCTGCGGGCCTGTAGCTCAGTTGGTTAGAGCAGCGGACTCATAATCCGTTGGTCGGAGGTTCGAGTCCTCCCGGGCCCACCATTACTTGTCTTAATTCTTCTCAGGGAAGGGGTCGGTGAAATGATTATCTTCTCTTTTGGGAAGAAAATCAGCATCATAAGCTTTTTCTGGATTTTCTCTGACCCTTCTATCAAGAGCTTCAGCATCTGGCCCAACTAAAATTCTCCATTGGTTTTTTTTCACTCCATCTAAAATAATTTTTGCAGCATCTTGAGCTGAAGTAAGTGCATTATTTTTGAAGTCATCTTGTCTTTGGATAATAGCCTCCCTAAATACTTCGAGTGATAAGTTATGAATTGGGGCGCCAGCTTTCATCCAACCCTCCTTCATAAGTTGTAACTCATTCTCATCCAAATCTTCAGGTCTTTTCCCTAAAATTAT
>CABZTA010000022.1 GCA_902528485.1 uncultured SAR86 cluster bacterium | reverse complement strand
TCGAGCTACCGATCAAACCTTTAACTTTATTTTTTGACATTAAATCCTCTAACAGACAGATTACGCCTTGGGTCGATAAAGGTAAATCAGGTACTAAGAGACTTTCACTAGGTTTTGTCTCTTTAAGAAGTGATTGGAATGACTGAGCTTTTGATGAAGAGCTAGAACTATTGAAACCGTGCAGGTAAATTATCACTGTCAGCTAACCCTTCCTTCATGCAAAATATAAGAAATTCATTCAAGAATTTATTCCACTGAGTTCTCTCATCTTTCTGAAATCCAAATCTCTTAAAGGTAGGAAAAATATCAATTAAATTTCTATGAAAGCTTTGAAGGGAAATTACCTCTGCCATTTTTGCTTCCAAATAAACTCTGACTTCAAAAACAGTATTATCTTCAATCGGATTTAGATTGATAATAAAACTAATATCGAATGTATATTTGGATAATTTGGAAATGTTAATTGAAACTTTTTTATTTTTTTCTTGAATAGGAATTTCAAAAACTCTTGTCTTGTTATGATCAAAATCAACTATGAGAGAACTTAAAAGAAAAAAGTTTCTTTCGAATAACGAATGAAGATTTTTTAGCTTGAGATATTCTTTCATCGTTTCAGTCTATTAAATAGATTTTAAAATTCAACTTAATCATACGAATTCCATAACATATTTGCGACGAGAGTTCGATACGGTTTCCATTTTAAAGATATTTCTTCTAGCTCATTTTCTGAAGGACGTTTTGAAAGTTTTTTTAACTTCTGTACGCTAATTTGCAGACCAAGGTCACCCACAGGCCAAATATCTTCTCTTTTAAGAGATGCGAGCATGTAACAATCTGCCGTCCACTTTCCAATACCTTTGACTTTACAGAGTTCTTTACTGAGGCCTTCATCATTCATCTTATGCAAAGCGTTAAAATCTAAATTACCTGAAATGCATGCGTTAGCAAGCCCAGTGCAATAACCAATCTTTTGTCTACTTAATCCTGTTTTTTGAAGATCCTTTTTTGAAACTTTCAAGAATTTTTTTGCCTCAAAAGGCGAAACTACTTTTGCTAATCTATCAAAGATGGCTTTTGCCGAAGCCACAGATAATTGTTGCTCGCATATCAATCTTACTAATCCCTCAAATCCTTTTTCCCTTTTAAAAGGAACTATTTTAGGAATTGAATTTATTAAATCTTTTAGGTCTTCATCAGACTTTAATAAGTATGAAAGTTGCTTCTTTTGTGAGGTCATAAGTCTTTAAAAGGTAAAAGGGTGCTGGCATCTTGATGATAATCTTTAATATATTTATCTTCTCTGATTAAAAAGTCTTTTATGGCAAGGCTGAAATCATAATTCTCTATCCAGTGAGAAGAAAATGTAAAAGTAGGTTCAAATCCCCTTTTTATTTTGTGTTCGCCCTGAACTCCGGGATCAAACCTCTTTATATTTTTTTCAATACAAAAATCTATGCCTTGGTAGTAACAGCACTCAAAATGCAAAGCATTGTAATCATTAGATGCCCCCCAATATCTCCCGTATAGATTATTTTGATCATAAAAAAAGAAAGAACCAGCAATTGCTTGATTATCTTTATATGCTAGAACCATTAGTATGTTGTCGGGAATTGCGTTTGTTATCTTCTCAAAGAAATCTTTATTCAAATAACCAGAATGACCGCTCCTCTTTAGATGTGTGTCTACATAGAAGGAATAGAAATCATCAACGAGATCTGAAGATATTTGATTTCCTGAAAACCGCCTTATTTCAAGATTTTGTTCAATAATCTTTCTTCTTTCTTTTTTTAAATTTTTCCTATTTCTTGAAGAGAAAAATTCTAAAAAGTGATCAAAACTTTCATAATTATTATTTTTCCACATGAACTGAACATTCTTTCTGGTATTAAGCCCTAGAGATTCAAAAAGATCTTTTTCATCTTCTTCAGGAAAAAGAATATGCCAGGAAGATATTTCGTTTTCCTTAGATACTTTCTGTATAGCTTTGAAAATTTGTTCAGCAGTAGTTTTTTTATCATTTATTGAAGAATATAAAAGTCTTGGACCGGTTGCAGGAGTGAATGGAATTGAAGAAACAAACTTTGGGTAATAATATTTTTTATGTTGGTAATAAGCATTTGCCCAGCTGTAATCGAACACAAATTCTCCTTGAGAATTATTTTTTAAATAAAGAGGCATTGCTCCTATTAAAGATTCATCCCTCCATAACGTGACGTGGAATGGCTGCCATCCAGTTTTTTCTGAAACACAGTCTGACTCTTCCAAAGTATTTAAAAAATCAAAAGAAAGAAATGGATAATTTTCATGATTTAAACAATCCCAAGATTTTTTTTCAACATCCTTAATTTGTGATAAAAACTTTACGTGCATATTAAAAACCAAAAAGAATTCCAAAAAACAAAAAAACCCCTATCCAATTATTACCTTTAAAAATTGTGAGATAAATTTGTCTCAACCCTAAGTTAATTTGGAAATTTTGAAAAAAAACAATTCCAAAACATAAAGATAGAAAGAAGAAGAAAGAAAGATCAAGATTAAGCGAAAGACCTACAAAGAAGTAGATAAGTAAATGCGCCAATCCTAAAAGAAAAACCCATTTTTCTTTTCTTCTACCAAAATATCTTGCTGAGTTACCTATATTTAATTTTTCATCATCAGCTGCGTCTATCATCCCATAGACAGTATCGTAAGCAATAACCCAAAAAAAATTAGCTATAAATATAACCCAAGTAATTAATGAAAGATTATCTTGTGAAGCAAATGCGATGGGTATACCGAAAGAGAAAGCTAATCCTAATATCATTTGTGGTATAGCTAAAAACCTCTTTGCAAGAGGATAAAGAAGAATTAACAGAGCCGCACCCAGACCCATGTATATGCTTAATTCATTTAATTGGAAAAGTATGAATATAGAAGGAATGCTGAGAAAACCAAACAAAACCAATGCTTCAAAAGAAGATACTTTTCCTGATGCAATTGGTCTTTGGCTTGTTCTGAGTACCTTTTGATCAATGTCTTTATCAAAAAAATCATTGATTACACATCCCATGGATCTAGCGAAAAAAACACCAAGACAAAATAACCATATTGTCTCCATATCGACAGAGGCTTCTGATGCTAGCAAAAGAGCACATAGAGTGGGCCAAAGAAGCAAAAGAGTTCCTATAGGCTTATCTAACCTCATTAGGTAAGCGTAATTCCTAACTCTTTCTATCACGGTGTTATATAATTCCTGCTCATCCAATCTAGCACAAAAAATTTTATTATTGATGGAAGAATATAAGAAATGGGAATGCATTGTTTGCGGTCTAATTTATGATGAGGCAGAAGGGTGGCCTGATGATGGAATTCCACCCGGAACCAAGTGGGAAGATGTTCCGGTTGACTGGGTCTGCCCAGATTGCGGCGTAGGTAAAGAAGATTTCGATATGGTGCCTTTTGAGGGTGCTGGAAAAAGTTATTAATGTCTTATACAACAAAAATCCTCATATCCATGCTTTTGGGTATTGGATTAGGCTCGTTAATTAATTTATTTTTACTTGAAATATCGCTAATTAATCTTGCATTGAATTTATTTGATGTTGTCGGCGAGATTTTTATTTCTTCTTTGAAATTAATGGTTGTTCCCCTTGTATTTTTTTCTTTGGTATCTGGAGTTGCTCAAATTGAGAATTCAAAAGAATTAGGATCAATTAGTTTCAAAGCTATTACTTTTTATCTAATAACAACTGCATTAGCTATCTCAACGGCATTATTTTTTGCTAACCTTTTCAATCCTGGAGAAGAGGTAGGCCTAGAAACCTCTTCAATCTATTCAGCTCCTGAAGCTCCATCCTTAAAGGAAGTTCTTATAAATATTATTCCTACTAATCCAATTCAAGCTATGGCAGAAGGAGAAATGTTGCAAATTATAGTCTTTTCAATATTAGTAGGATTTGCCGTGAAAGGGATGGGCACTTATTCAGATGGCGCTTCAAATTTTTTCAAATCAGGCAATGACCTAATGCTACGACTAGTAGAAATCATAATTATGTTTGCGCCCTTAGGAATCTTTTGCCTTTTGGCCTCAATATTTTCTGAGATAGGCTTTTTTATTATTTATGATTTAGCTAGTTATTTCTTTCTTCTTTCATTTGTTTTGATATTTCATGCACTTATTACTTATGGCTTAATACTCTCGTTTTTTAGACTAAATCCACTTATTTTCTTCAGAAAGCTCAAAGAGGTTTTGCTATTTGCATTTAGTACTTCATCTAGTAGTGCAACAATGCCATTAACTTTAAAGACGGTTAAAGAAAAGCTTGGTGTTGATCAGTCTGTTGCATCATTTTGTATTCCTTTGGGAGCAACTATTAATATGGATGGAACTGCAATTATGCAGGGTATTGCTACCGTTTTTATTGCTCAAGCTTATGGGGTTGATTTGCAAATTACTGATTATTTAATGGTGATTTTGACAGCCACTCTTGCTTCCATAGGTACTGCAGGCGTTCCTGGTGTTGGTCTAATAATGCTAGCAATGGTTCTCCAGCAAGTGGGCCTTCCTGTAGAGGGGATCGCTTTAATCATTGGTGTGGATAGACTTTTAGACATGATTAGAACAGCGGTAAATGTATCTGGAGATTCGATGATTGCTTGCATCATTTCTTCAACTCAAGGCTCCTTGAATAAATCAAAATTCTTTGATTGAGCTATTTTTAAACTCATATAATAAAACACAATTTTCTGATAAATTAGCGCGATCTTTAGGAGAACTTTATGGAATCTAATCTAATTTTACCGCCACTTTTTGGTATTTTTGGTTTGGCTGTTGCCTTTTTATTGTATTTGTTGGTCATGAGGTATGACGGAGGTACAGAAAAAGTTAAAAAAATAGGTGATCAAATTCACTTGGGTGCCATGGTTTTTATGAGACGTGAATACACGTACCTTGCAATGTTTGTAGCTGTTCTGATTGTTCTCTCTTATTTATTTTTAGGTCTGAATACTGCTTTAGCAGTAACAGCCGGAGCATTATCATCTTCACTTGCTGGCTGGCTTGGAATGTTTTCTGCAACTAAAGCAAATGTCAGAACTGCAACAGCTGCTTCAGATTCAGGAGCACAGGCAGCTCTATCTGTGGCTTTTTATGGAGGATCTATCATGGGTTTATGTGTAGCTTCTCTAGGATTAGTTGGTCTAGGAGGTCTTTACTTCTATTTCGGAGGAGATCCTGATACTGCAAGAGCAATTGAAGGATTTGGAATGGGGGCATCCTGCGTCGCTTTATTCTCTCGTGTAGGAGGGGGGATTTTTACAAAAAGTGCTGACGTTGGTGCCGATTTGGTTGGAAAAGTCGAAGCAGGAATACCAGAAGATGATCCAAGAAACCCAGGCGTTATTGCTGACAACGTAGGAGATAATGTTGGCGATGTTGCAGGAATGGGTTCTGATATATTTGAATCCTATTGTGGCGCTATGATTGCTTCAATTGCAATCGCCGCTACTATAGATAATACCGGAATGATGGCATTACCACTCGCTTTAGCTTCTCTTGGATTGTTGGCGTCTATACTTGGAATCATTATTGTTAGAGTATTTTCAAAAGCAGATCCTGGAACGGCATTAAGAACAGGAACTATAGGATCTGCGATTCTTTTCATAATTGCAGCTTATTTTTTAATCCAAATGATTTTGACGGAAAATGCAGTAAACACTTGGTTGGCAGTACTAGCTGGTGCTGTGGGTGGGGTAATTATTGGATTAATTACAGAATATTACACAGGATCAAAACCAGTTGAAAAAATTGCTAAATCTGGAGAAACAGGTCCCGCCACAGTGATGATTACTGGACTTTCAGTTGGTATGCAGTCTGTTGTTCTCCCTATTCTTGTTCTGGCTGCAATAATTTGGGTTTCTACTTCGCTTGTTGGTTTATATGGAGTAGGTATAGCTGCCGTTGGAATGCTGGCTACAGTTGGAATAACAATGGCTATTGATGCTTACGGGCCTGTCGCAGATAACGCCGGCGGAATCGCAGAAATGTCAGGCATGGGAAGTGAAACAAGAGAAATTACAGATTCTTTAGATGAATTAGGCAATTCAACTGCTGCTATTGGTAAAGGCTTTGCAATTGGAGCTGCAGCACTAGCTGCACTAGCAATCATTGCAGCTTTTGTCGAAACGGTTGCTCATAATAGAGGTAGTTTTGAATTACTCCTCTCAGATCCTAGAGTTCTGGTGGGTATGTTTATAGGAATTTCAATTCCTTTCTTAATTTCTTCTATCACTATGACAGCAGTAGGGGATGCTGCCTTCGATATGATTAACGAGATAAGAAGACAATTTAGAGAAATTCCTGGTTTATTGGAAGGAAATGCAGAACCAGATACTGCTAAGTGTGTTGATATTGCCACTTCAGCCGCCTTAAAAAGAATGCTGCTCCCGGGCGTAATTGCTGTTAGCGCCCCTGCTATAGTTGGTTTCGGTTTAGGGCCAGAATCTTTGGGAGGAATGTTGGGAGGCGGTTTGATTGGTTGTGTATCAATGGCACTTATGATGGCTAATGCCGGTGGAGCTTGGGATAACGCCAAAAAATTCATAGAAAAGGGAAATCTAGGAGGAAAAGGAACAGATACTCACTCTGCAGCAGTAGTAGGCGATACTGTTGGAGACCCATTTAAAGATACTTCAGGACCTGCCATGAATATCCTCATCAATGTTATGGCAATTGTTAGCCTAGTGATTTCACCTTTGTTGTAGTTACTATTGAGCCTTTATATATAACTGATCTTGTCCGATCCATCGGTCGATAAGTTTTTCTAGTTTGATAGATTCCAAATTAGTGATTCTTTCTGCAAGAGACTGACTTAATTTGAGAAGTTGAGCATCTCTGGATATATCAGAGATTTTAAAATCAATACCTCCTGATTGCCTTAGACCTAATAATTCTCCTGCTCCTCTCAATTCCAAATCTATCTCAGAAATGTCAAATCCATTTGAATATTTCTTCATTGCTTCAAGTCTTTTTTGAGCGTTTTCACTCATCGGATCTTGATAAAGTAAAGCACAAAATGAATCCATATCTGGACCTCTGCCAACTCTGCCTCTCAATTGATGAAGCTGAGATAAACCTAATCTCTCAGCATTTTCTATTATCATCAGACTGGCATTCGGAACATCCATGCCGACCTCAATAACAGTTGTACACACTAATATGTCAATTAATCCATTTCTGAAGTCTATTATGTTTTTTTCTTTTTCTTCGCTACTCAGTTTGCTGTGAACTAATTCAGATCTTAATTCAGGTGCATACTCTCTTATCCATTCCAGACTGGTCTCTGCTGATTGCACATCAAATGAATCATTATCTTCAATCATTGTGCATAACCAATATGCTTGATTCCCATCTTTGCATACCTCTTGTAGTCTATTTGTGATCTCCAACCTTTTATCATTTGATAAAACTACCGTTTTTACTGGATTTCTTCCTGGAGGAAGTTCGTCTATGATGGATAAATCCAAATCTGAGAAGATCGTCATAGCTAATGTCCTGGGAATTGGCGTAGCTGTCATGAATAACTGATGTGGCATTTCTTCAGATGCTGATTTTGATGCCAAATCAAATCTTTGCTTGACTCCAAATCTTTGTTGTTCATCTACAACAATTAGTGCAAGGCTCTTAAATTCAATGTTTTTTTGAAATACTGTATGCGTCCCAATCAGAATATCAATTTCGCCATTGATTAATTTCTGTTCAATTTTTTCTTTCTCTTTTTTTTTGGTTTTACCTAAAAGGAGCTCAATAGAGATATTTTTATCCTTGAACCAGCTAACAAAGTTTTCAAAATGTTGTCTTGCCAAGACTTCTGTGGGACACATTAAAACTGATTGCTTATTATTTTGAGAACAAATGTTCATCGCTGCTGCTGCGACAATAGTTTTTCCAGAGCCAACGTCACCTTGTATGAGCCTCCTCATGGGTTTTTTTTCTTGAAAATTCATCATGATTTCTTGAACAACTTTTTGCTGAGCCTTTGTTGGCTGGAAAGGAATATTTAGATTGAAGGTTTCTAAGTTTAATTTTTGACTAGAAAGATCAAAAGATTTCATCATATTTATCCTTTCAGAAGAAATATTTATAGCGATTTGATTAGCGGCAAATTCCTCAACTATCAATCTCTTTTGAGCAGGATGTTTGAAAGTCCTGAGTGCATTTAAATCATCGTCAACTGAGGGCGTGTGTATCTTGGAAATTGCATCTCTTCCTTTAGGAAAATCCATATTCATACTTTCGAAGAAATCATCTGCATCTTTCATGCAGACATCATCTAAGTTGAGAGCACTTAAAGCGTGCCTTATTATGGTTTTTAACCTAAATTGGGTAAGGCCTGAGACAGTTGGATAAACAGGGGAATAAGTGTTATCCAAATCGGGTCTTTCTGAGGATAAAAAAACTTTATAACTTGGATGAAACATTTCAATTTTTGATCCACTAATTTTTACACTACCGTAAGCTCGGACAACTTTACCCTTTTCAAATGCCTTTGCTTGAGCTTGTGAAAAATAAAACATTCTTATATTTAAAAAGCCAGTTCCATCAGTAATTTTTGCTATAAAGGATCTTCTTCCAGGAAAGAAAATTTTACTTTCAATTATTTCTCCTTCTACATGGGCAGTTTGGTTTTGATTTAAGTCTTTAATTTCATTTAATTTAGTTTTATTTTCATACCTTGTTGGCAAATGAAAAATTAGATCTTCAATCGTGTGGATATTTAAAGAGTTTAATTGCGTTTCAATTTTTGGACCAACGCCTTTGATTTTTTTTAGGTCATCCGTCAGCAATAAAGACACTATTCTTTATAAGCTATTGATTCAATCTCAATTGAGGAATTTTTTGGTAATGAAGATACTTCGTAAGCTGCTCTTGCAGGATAGGGCTTTTCTAAAGCACTTTCCATGATCTCATTAACCTTTTGAAAATTCGATAAATCTGTCAATAAGACATTAAATTTAATTACATCATTAATTGAGCAATCAGCCTCTTCGCAGATCGATGAAATATTTTTTAAAACTTGAATTGTTTCTTCTTCAAATCCCTCAACTAATTTCATCGTGCCTGGATCTAAACCTATTTGTCCAGATATGAAAAGAAACTTGTCTGCTAAAACTGCCTGAGAATAGGTTCCTATAGCTTTAGGAGCATTATCCGTATGAATTATTTTTTTCACTGATTTATTTAATCTTTAATTTTCTATCTTCTGAGGAATGGACCCTATTAACCGAAATTACATTTTTTGTTTTCTTTAAGGCCTTCATAACTTTCGCTAAATCATCTCTTCCTGATACTTCAATAACTAAGAAAAGTTGTACTTGATTACCCACAGGAGTTTCACCTCTTATTCCCTCTATGTTTTTATCCATTTCAGAAATTGCTGAAGATATTTCTGCCAAGATACCTGGCCTATCTTGTGTTGTTACAACAAGTTCAGCAGAAAAGTTGCCGTCAATATCATCTTCCCATTGGACAGGTGCACATAAGGCTGGATCATCTTTGATGGGTAGAATGTTCTTACATCTTTCTTGGTGGATAACCATTCCTCTTCCTGCAGTAAAATGAGCTACAACAGGATCTCCGGGTATGGGCTTACAACATGGCCCATAGTTTACTAAAAGGCCTTCTGAGCCAGAAATTTGCAGATTACTCGATTCAATTAAACTTGGAGAATCAAAATCAATTGCTTGCATAATTTGGTTCGCAACAAAATTGCTTGGCCTAATTCCAAGACCAATCTGTTGCAAAAGATCATTAAGAGAACTTACTTTTAATGAATCTAAAAGTTTTGACATTCTTGATTTTGGTATGCTTCTCAGCTTTAAGTTATGTTGAGCAAGAGAATTTTCTAAAAGCTTTTTGCCAAACTTTCTCGCCTCGGAAGATCTTAAGTTTTTTAATTGATGTCTGATAGCGCTTCTTGCCCTGGAGGTTATGACCATTTCAAGCCAAGAGGGTTGAGCCTGAGGAATATCATCGGTAATAATTTCAACAGTTTGTCCACTTTCAAGAGGAACGCTAAGAGGAGCAAGATTTTTATTTATCCTGCAGCCTCTGCAATGAAGGCCAATATCGGAGTGAACCATAAAAGCAAAATCTATAGGAGTTGACCCTTTTGGCAATTCAATAATTCTTCCTTTTGGAGTGAAAACATATATTTCATTAGGCACCAATCCAGTTTTTATGATTTCAACAAAGTCTCTAGAATTCTCTGTATTTTTTTGAATTTCCACTAAGTTATTTACCCATCTTCTTGCTCTGGCTTGAACGGGACTGTCTTTTTCTTCTTCAGATTTATATAACCAATGCGCAGCTATTCCAAATTCAGCAAGCTCATCCATTTCACTTGTTCTAATTTGGATTTCCACAGGTAATCCATCAAAAGTTATGACTCCAGTATGAAGAGATTGGTATGAATTAGATTTTGGAATGGCGATATAGTCCTTAAATCTACCTTCTATCGGATTGAATGCATTATGCAAAACTCCAAGCGCTTTATAACAATCCAATGCAGAATCAACTGTTATTTTAAAAGCATATACATCTAAAACTTCAGATAAGGGTTTTCCTTGTTTTCGCATTTTTTTGAAGATTCCATAAAGATGTTTTTGCCTTCCTACGACTTCACCAGAAAGATTATTTTCTTTTAACTTTTCTTTAATGGATTTTTCAATTTTAGACAAGATTCTTTTCCTTCCTTTAGTTGCAGTATCAATAGCTTTTCTGAGAATGGTTGCTCTGTGTGGGTTTAAAACTTCAAAAGCCCTATCTTCTAGTTCCCTATAAATTTGGTGCATACCTATTCTGTGTGCAATAGGTGCATATATTTCAATTGTTTCTTTGGAAATTCTTTTTTGTTTATCTACAGCAAGATGATTCAATGTCCGCATGTTATGAAGTCTATCCGCTAGCTTGACAACTATCACTCTGATGTCTTGTGACATTGCTAGAACCATTTTTTGAAAATATTCAGCCTGCTCATCTTCTTTACCGCTGATTTTTATCTTGTCGAGCTTGCTAACTCCATCTACAAGGTTAGCAACGTCTTTATTGAACTCTTTTGATAAAAAAGACTTTGGTATGCCCGAGTCTTCAATAACATCATGAAGCATAGCAGCCGAGAGACTATCCCCATCCATTTTGAAATTAGCCAGTATTTCCGCAACAGCTACGGGATGAGTAACGTAAGGATCTCCACTGACACGATATTGACCAGAATGAGCATTGGCAGCAAAAAAGAAAGCTTTCCTTACTTGCTCTAATTGATCTGAATCCATATAAGTCTTCAGACTTTTTGTTAAATCTTTTATAGAAGATGCTTCAGCAGCCATACCACTGAATTTTAGCAAAATTAGAGAAAAATGGAGATTAAGTCTCTGAATCTGAAGTTAGTTGTTCAGAAAGTTCTTCTTCAAAAATATCGAAATTAAACTCTTGAATGTTGTCTTGAGTAACTGTGCCAGCAGCGATCTCTCTGAGAGCAACAACAGTTGCTTTATCATCCCCACTATCTATAGTCGGTTCTCTACCATCAAGAGCTATTTGTCTGGCTCTTTTAGCAGCAAGCTTAACCATTTCAAAACGATTTGGGATTCTTTTTAAACAATCTTCAACAGTAATTCTAGCCATACTAACCTCGGAGTGAGAAGATTCTACTTAATTTATAGTTCTTATTCCAGCAATTTCTTTACATGAGAAGATGTAATCCTCTCTATAAAATCCTTCGGATCACATCGGTCTATAATTATAGATTTAAGATCTTTAAGAGCCATCTCAAATTTATCATTAAGGATGAGAAAATCGTAAATTTCGGAGTTAGATATTTCACTTTTTGCTTCATTTAATCGTTTTTCGATAATTTCATGCTCATCAAGATTTCTTTCAATTAGCCTCTTTTTTAAATCATTTATAGAAGGTGGCAATAAAAAGATTAAATAACAGTCTATTCTACTTTTGACCTGCATCGCTCCTTGCCAATCCAATTCAAGAATAATAGTCTTACCTTGATTGATGAATTCGTTAACTGTTTCCTGAGAAGTTCCATAATAATTATCAAATACCGTTGCATGTTCTAAAAAATCATTATTTTTTATTTTGTCTTCAAAACTTTTTTTATCGGTAAAGTAGTAGTCAACTCCATCTTTTTCGTTCAATCTCTTCTCTCTTGTTGTGTGAGAAATGGTTAAAACTGTACCTTCTGATCTCGGATCATCTAGAAGTCTTTTTATGAGGCTTGTTTTTCCACCTCCAGAGGGGCTTGAAATAACAAAGATGTTTATATTTTGTTTATCCATTATCATATTAAATTATGCACCCATTTATAAAAAAGGCTATCGAATTAGAAGCTCTTAAATTCGGTGATTTCACTTTAAAGTCAGGACTTAAAAGTGGATACTTTTTTAATATTGCTAGTTTTTTTAACAGCCAAGACTTACATTTTTTGGCTACCCAATATTTTAAAGTTATCCAAAAAGCAAATTTAGAATTCGATGCTATGTATGGTCCAGCATACAAAGGCATACCATTGGCATCAGCGATAAGTCAGCATTTCTATGTTGAGGAGAAGAAGAAAATAGAACTTATATTTGATAGGAAGGAAATTAAAGATCATGGTGAGGGCGGAAAGCTGATAGGAGATATCTCTGGAAAAAAAATATTAATTATAGATGACGTCTTGACTGCTGGCACGGCCATTAAAGAGACATTCGAGATAATTCAACAAAATAATGCTAATGCTGTTGGAGCAATAGTTGCACTTGATAGAATGGAGAAAAATACAAATTCTCTTACTTTTCAAGAAAACCTTGAAAAAAGCTTATCTATTCCAATATTAAGTATTGCA
>CABZTA010000021.1 GCA_902528485.1 uncultured SAR86 cluster bacterium | reverse complement strand
GATCATGGGGACGATACTCAAGAAACAAGGCGTACCGATCAATGCCATGACATCACAGTGTTTCCTTCAAAAAACTTAGCTGCTGGAGCTTGCTCAGGAAATGGGATTCTTTTTGATATTTCAGATCCCTATAATCCGCAAAGAATAGATGTTGTTACTGATGTAGGTTTTGCTTATTGGCATTCTGCGACCTTCAACAATGAAGGAACGAAGGTAATCTTCACTGATGAATGGGGTGGCGGCGGAAGAGCACGCTGCAGAGCATGGGATCCTCTTGATTGGGGAGCAAATGCCATTTACGACATAGTCGAAAACAAACTGGAATTTCGTAGCCATTACAAAATGCCAGCGCCACAGTTAGAAACTGAAAATTGTGTCGCACATAACGGTTCTTTAATTCCAATTCCAGAAAAAGATATTTTTGTCCAAGCATGGTACCAAGGTGGGATATCCGTAATGGATTTTACTGATTCTACTGACCCAAAAGAAATAGCTTTCTATGATAGAGGTCCTATAGATGCTGAACTACTGGTGATGGGCGGTTATTGGTCGGCTTATTACTATGATGGTTTTATTTATGGAACAGAAATATCTAGAGGTCTAGACGTGTTTAGGTTATCCCCGAGTCAGTTTCTAACTGAGAAAGAGATACTTGATGCTTCTAAAGCTCAACCTTTGTATGGTCCAAAAGTATTCAATCCTCAACAACAAGTACCCCTTGGATGGTCTAGAGACTATTAGATTTATAATATTTTCTTGGTGAGAAATTCAGAAACCTCTCACACATCCTTTGATGTACCTTTTTTAATGATATTTCAGATAATGTATTTATATAGTGAGAAAGTTTTGGTTATTAAAAACTTCTTTTTAGATAGAAAGTGCAAATAGTTTTTATTTCATTCCTAATTTTGATCTCAACTTTTGCTACTGCATTTTTATCCTCAATTTTTGGAATGCTAGGCGGTCTTATTTTGATGGGAGTATTAATTAGTTTTCTTCCAGTTGGTCCTGCCATGGTCCTTCATGGTCTCATTCAGGCAACTTCAAATGGATATAGGGCATGGATAAATAGAAAAGATATTAATTGGAAAATTATTTTGACTATCCTTGTAGGAAGTACTTTTTCTTTGATCATTCTTTATTTTATTGCATTTGAACCAAGTAAAATTTTAGTACTATTTGCTTTAGGATCTCTGCCTTACCTAGCTTGGGCAATTCCAAAAGAACTTTCACTTGATATCACTAAACCAATTACTGGATTCTCGGCAGGAGTAGTAGTAGTTGGCAGTAATCTTTTATCTGGGACAGGTGGACCGATATTAGATATTTTCTTTCAGAAAGTTGATATGACTAGGCATGAGGTTGTGGCAACTAAGGCAGTAGCCCAAACATTAGGACATATCTCTAAAATACTTTTTTTTGGAATATTTCTTTCTTTAAATTTTGAAAACTGGCCAAATATTTACTTTCTTTTCTTAGCAATTATATTTTCAATTATTGGTACAACCTTAGGAAAGCAAGTTTTAGATATAATTGACGATAGATTTTTCTTTAGATGGACGCAAATTATAGTACTCATTGTAGGAGGAATTTTTATAATAAGAGCTTTATATTTATTAATTTTTTAAAATGGTTAATCTAAATCAAAGAATCAAAAAGCTTTAATTAGTAAAGATGAAATTATGAAAAATTTAAAAGATGTAATTAAGTTTCCATGCGGCTTATCTATGAAAAATAGATTTATGCTTGCTCCATTGACTAATACTCAGAGTCACGAGGATGGTGTGCTCTCAGACGATGAGTTTAATTGGCTAACTATGAGAGCCAAAGGGGGTTTTGGCCTCACCATGTCTTGCGCTTCCCATGTTCAAGCTATTGGCAAAGGGTTCCCCGGCCAACTTGGAATTTTTGGCGATGAACACATAGAAGGATTAAAAAGATTAACTGATGAAATTAAATCTCATCAAAGTTTGGCTGTTGCTCAATTACATCATGCTGGAATGAGATCGCCCGAGGATATTATTGGAGAACGACCTGTCTGCCCTTCAGATGATGAGGAGACTAACTCAAGAGCTTTAACTTTGGATGAGGTCAAAGGATTGAGAGATAACTTCATTGAAGCAGGAGTTAGAGCAAAAAAGGCAGGGTATGAGGGGGCAGAAATACACGGAGCTCATGGCTATATTTTGTGTCAGTTTTTAAGTTCTGATATCAATAAGAGAGATGATGAATACGGAGGAACTTTAGAAAATAGGTCAAGAATTATTTTTGAGATAGTTGATGGCATTAGAAACGAATGTGGTTCTGAGTTTCTATTGGGAGTTAGATTATCTGCAGAAAGATTTGGAATTAAATTGGGAGAAACTAAACAATTATGTAAAAAACTTATCGATACCAACAAAATAGATTTTTTAGATATGTCTCTTTGGGATTCATTTAAAGAACCAGTTGAAGAGGAGCACAAGGGAAGAAATCTGCTTGAACATTTCACAGAACTTGATTTTAAAGATGTTAAGTTAACGGTAGCGGGCAACATAAGAACAGGTGAGAACGTTCATGAAGTACTTAATAATAAAGTAGACTTTGTCACCGTTGGGAGAGCGGCTATTCTCCATCATGATTTTCCTAAAAGAGTTATAGAAAATTCCAATTTTGAACCAATAGAACTTCCAGCTTCAAGATCCCATTTAATTAAAGAGGGGCTAAGCGAGCAATTTATAAAATATATGGGAGCTTGGCCAGGTTTTGTAGGCGAATGAAAAAGTCTAATTAACTTTTAAAATCTTCTGAATTTTTGAGCATATGAGCAGGACCATGACTGAGATTAATGGCTGCATTTTCACCAAATAACATCTCTTTTTGATAGCCAAAGTTTTTTCTATCGGTTGCTAGAGGCGCTAACTCCTCAGCTTTTTTTACGGCCAATGCAGGCACTTCTTCAAATGAACTTATAGCTTGTACAATTCCAGCATCAAGAGCATCAGGTCCAGTCCATCTTTTTGATAGTTGAACTGTTTCGTAAAAGGCATTCGCTGGAATTTTATGCTTAAACAAAGATAATTCAGGTCTCGGAATGGATAAACCAAGTTGCATTTCATTGGCGCATAAAAATCCTCTATCTTCTCTCATAATTCTTACATCATGAGTAAGAGAAAGCATAAATCCAGCTCCAAAAGCATGGCCATTAATTGCGCAAACTGTAGGTACTGGCAGCGTTATAAATCTTCCCATAAGTAGCATGAATTCCTTTCCAAACACATCCCTGTCGCCTCCATCAGGATTACTTTTAGGGTCTTGCATCCAATCAAGATCTAAACCATTTGAAAAGAACTTTGAATTTTCGGACGAGGTAATTAATGCTCCCGGACCTTCATCTTTTTCAATCTCATCTAAGACTTTTGAAATTTCTCTTACAAAAGTGGTGTTCCAACGATTCTCATCGGCAGCTAAGTTTAAAAAATAAATTGAATCTTTTTTCTCTAGTTTTATCACAATATTTTCAATCGACTTACTTACAAAAATACTATACAAAAAACGAAACAAATTAGATACAAACTTTCTTTAGATGCTTTAATATCTCGCTTTAAAGAAAGAAAGGAAAAGGAAATGAGTGATCCGTTAAATTTAAAGAAACATATTAGAGAGGTTAAAGACTTCCCAATTGAAGGAATTAATTTTAGGGATATAACAAGCCTCATAGAAAATCCTGAGGCTTTTCAAACTACATGCAAAGAATTAATAGAAGTTTCTAAAAATTTCAATGCCTCGGTTATTGCAAGCATTGAAAGTAGAGGATTTATCTTTGCAGGATCCATTTCCTTTGAGCTAGGCCTTCCTTTTGTTTTGGCAAGAAAACCAGGAAAACTTCCTAACAAAACATTTAAAAAGGATTTTGATTTGGAATATGGGAGTACTTCTATTGAGATTCAAACAAATACATCGTTTAAAAGCTCAGACAGAGTAGTCATTGTTGATGATTTGGTCGCAACAGGTGGTACCGCAATTGCTTGTGCAGAATTATTGACTGAAAATTTTAAAATTCAAAAATCAAATATTCTTATTTTAGGCGTAATAGATTTACCTGAATTAGGAGGCAGCGATCTAATTGCTAAAGATGGATACAATATTAAAACTCTTGTTTCTTATTAGTTGGGGTAAAAAAAAATAACTGTTAACCTTTAATTATTCAAACAGGAGTGTGAAATGAAAATCTTTTTATCAATACTATTATTTTTTTCCATACATATTTTTTCGGATGATCATAAGAAGCTTGATCCAATTATCTTCATGCTAGATCTATCAGTTAACGATGGAAAAATTACAATGGCAGAAAAATTTACATATGACATTACAAAAAATGTCATGAAAATGGAGCCTGATACAGTTATATATCAGTACTATTTTGACTCAGAAGAAAAAGTCTTTCTATACGAAGTTTATAAAAGTAACGAAGCTGCCATTGAACACGTCAAAAATTTTCGTGGTAGCAAGTGGGAAAGTAAATTTGGAGAGTTATTCTCCATCGAAAATTTTGCCGTGCTGGGAGATGCTTCTAAAGATCTCAAACAATCTCTAGAGGGTTACACAACCGATTTCAGGTATTTAAAGGGAGGCTTTCATAAGCCAGCGAAAAAGTTATCTAAAGAAATTATGAATCTTTAAAGCTTCCATGAGCAATTCAGAGGTTTGGGTAGATAACTCCGATTACGGAGATTGGATGGTTGAATTTATCCCATGTAAAAAAGGTCCAAATTTTTCGCAAGATAATCTTTTGGATCTCATAAATAGCTGGAATAAAAAAATAGATGAGGAAGCATATGAAATATTAATGGCTGTTACTCTTCAGCCTGAAGAAAAATCCGGGGAATATGATTTTCTATGGCAACAAGAACTTTGGACAAAAGATAGAGATATTTTCTGGACCGAATGGAAAAATAATCATGAAAATAGTTGGATTGAAGATTTTGGATCGGTTGCAACTTTTTTGACTAATGAAATATTTGATTTTAAGGCTTATTTGAGAGGAGAACTAAAACCATTGGATGAATCCAATTATCATCAAGAGTTCAAATATTGTTCCTTAAAAAAAGATCATAATCTTTCTGAAGTATTAGATTTTGAGAATAATTACCAAAATTTAATCTCGACAAATAAAATCAAAGGACCAACATTGACAGCTTTTTTGAAACCCTTATCTGACCATAAGTTAAACAACTTTGATTTAATATGGCACAGTTGTTATCAAGATTTGGATGCCTTAGACGAATCTTCAAAAATCATAGATATAGGCTTAAGTAGCCTTTTTGATATTCATTCAACTCAACATGTTGGCAAAAGAATAAGGTAAATTTGGGTGGACACTAATCAAGAAATAATTTTATGGGGATCTGGAACAGCTAGAACCCTTCGTCCTATATGGATGGCAGAAGAATTAGGTTTAAGCTATGTGCTAAAGCCTATTGGTCCAAGAACCGGCGAAACTCAGACAAAAGAATTTACTAGTTTAAACAGAAAACAAAAAATTCCATTAATGCAAATAGGAGAGTTTCATTTATCCGAGAGTTTAGCAATTTGTAAATATTTGCAAAGGGCGTTCCCATCAAAAAGATTATTTATTCCAAATACAGATGCTCAACTGGCTAAAGAAGATGAATGGTGTTGTTTTATTTTAGGAGAGATTGATGAGACATCGCTTTATGTCATGAGACGACATTATGATCTAAAAGAAATTTACGGTGAATCAAAGACGGTTACAAATGCATGTAGAGATTACTTGAAAAGACAATTTGAGGTTATTGAGGAATATTTAGAAGATAAAAACTACATCATGAAAGAAGGCTTTGGAATTTGTGATATTTTCTTAATTTCATGTTTAGATTGGGCTATATTTTATGAGTTTGAATTGACTAAAAATATGACTAAATACAGAGATGATATTATTAATAGACCAGCATATTCAAAAGCTATGGACATAAACTATTCTTCATAAAAGTAATGGGACCGCTGCAAGGAGTAAAAGTTCTCGATCTTACCAGTATGGTTTCAGGGCCCATGGGAGCAATGATTCTAGCCGATCAAGGTGCAGAGGTAATCAAAGTCGAGCCATTAAATGGAGAATTAGTTCGACATATGGCTGCGGATCATAATGGACTCAATCCAGTTTTTTATTCATGCAATAGAGGTAAAAAGTCGATTGCCATAGATCTGAAAACAAAACAGGGCAAAGAGATACTATTTAAGCTTGCTACTGAAGCAGATGTGTTTATGCAAAATTTTCGTCCAGGTGCTATTGAAAGGATGGGTTTTGGCGAGAAAGACCTTAGAAAAATTAATGAAGATATTATTTATGTCTCGATAAGTGGATTTGGTAAAAACGGTCCTTATTCGGCATCAAGAGTTTATGATCCTGTTATTCAAGCTCTTTCTGGTGCCACAGATATTCAAGCTGATAGAGATACCGGAAGACCCAAGATGTTCAGAATTATCATTGCTGACAAAGTTACCTCATTGACTACATCGCAGGCAGTATCATCAGCTTTGTATGTAAGAGAAAAAAAAGGAATTGCTCAACACATTGAGCTCTCGATGCTGGATTGCATGCTTTCCTTTTTCTGGCCAGAGGGAATGGCAGGTATTGTTTTTGCTGAGAAAGAAACTGATGTAAGGAAATTACAGGGTTCACAAGATTTAATTTATAAAGCAAAAGACAGATACATTACAGCAGGAGCTGTCTCTGATGCTGAATGGAAGGGAATGTGCAAAGCCTTAAACAGGGAAGATCTAATAGAAGACGAAAGATTTTCGACTCCTTCAGGAAGAGTTATAAATTCACAAATTAGAAAAGAAATTACTGGGGAAGAAATTGCTAAATGGGATAGTGAAGAAATCCTAGCCTTGTTTCAAAAAGAGGGCGTGCCTTGTGCCCCTTTGTTGGATCGAATGGAGCTTCTTGAAAATGAACAAATACTAGCTAACGATTCAATTTTGAGAACAGAATATGAATCTTTAGGAGAGGTAAGACAAGCAAGACCTGCAGCTCAATTTACAGAAACGCCTAGCGAAATAGTTAGACCTGCACCAAGACTTGGTGAGCATACAGAAGATATTTTATTTGAAGCAGGTTTCAAAAATAATGAAATCCAAACATTTTTGAAAGAAAAAATTGTTAAAACATAATTTATATAGTCTTTTTATTGTAACGGAAAAAAGATTCTTTTATCTAATTAACCCTATAAACTAATCTATCAAACAAGAGGATATATGCACCCGATAGAAAAATGGCACAAACTGATTAAATCAAATGATCCTAATAAATTTGACGAATTGTTGGACGAAAATTGTACTTTTTACTCTCCCGTTGTTTTCACTCCAATTAAAGGCAGAGAGATGACAAAAATTTATTTAATGGCCGCTGGTGGTGTTTTTGGAGAAGGGCCCATCAAAGGAGAAGAAAGCAAATCTAAGCCTTTTAAATACATTAAAGAAGTTATTGATAAAAATTCAGCAGTTTTAGAATTCGAGTCAACAATTGATGGTATTTACATAAATGGAATTGACTTAGTTTCTTGGAATGATGAGGGAAAAATTACTGAATTCAAAGTAATAGTTAGACCTCTTCAAGCAGTTAATAAGCTTCATCAGCAAATGCAAAACATGCTTGAACAGATGAAAACTGCATAACTAATTTGATACCAAAAGTCTCAATCGTCGGAGCGGGTATTTCTGGCCTAACTGCGGGGATTTGCCTTTTAAAAAAAAATATTCCCTCAGTCATTTATGAGAGAAATTCAGTGATATCTGAGGTCTCGGCTGGGATAAATTTGTCTCCAAACGCTACAAATCTTTTACAAAAAATTGGAGTTCTTGAAGATTTAATTTCCTTAAGTCATCAGCCATCTAAAGTGATTTTTAGAGATCACAAAGGTAAAAAAATCAGCTCTTATAGGGTGAATAGGGGCGATGAAAAGTATCTAACTCTTAATCGAAAAGGACTGGTTGGCGTACTTTATGACAAATATCTAGAGCATGGCGGTGAAGTTGTTTTCAATAACAAGATAGAGGATTTTAAGAAAAATGACATTGCATCTAAAGATAAATCATTAGATACAGAGTTGATTTTTGGTTGCGATGGAATTAATTCTTTATTGCGAACAAAAAAATTCAAATCTGTTCCTCCTTTATTTTCTGGATTCATAGCATGGAGAAGCATCAAGGAATCATCATGTCCATTTGAAAAAAATAACGGAGAAGACATAAATTTCTATTTAGGTCCAAATTCACACATTGTTACATATCCAATTGGAGAAAGAACTTACAGCGCAACATGCATCATTAAATCTAGTGAGTGGACTGAAGAATCTTGGATTTTAAGGGGTTCTAAAGGCGAGTTCCAATCTAATTTTAAAGATTGGAATGATGATTTGTTAACTTATCTTTCAGATTCTGAACTTTACAAATGGGGAATTTTTCAGAGGCCTCCATTGGAAAGCTTTTCTAATAATAATTTATTCCTTTTAGGAGACAGTGCTCACGCAATGGTTCCTTTTTTAGGTCAAGGTTCCTGTTTAGCAATAGAGGATAGTTATTGTCTTGCAGAAATTTTAGAAAAAAAGGAACTCACGGATGAAACAAAAAAAATATTTGATGATTTGAGGATATCGAGATGCAAAAACATCTACAGAAGATCTTTCAGACAAGCCAAGCTCAATCATATTTCCAATCCGCTATTAACTCTTTTGAGAAATAAACTTTTGAGTTTCCTGCCTTTAGCAGATTTTATGGTTCGAGATATTCATAGCTATGATCTTGATGCAGAGCTAAAAAAAATTATCTAGTTACCTGGATCCTTGACCATCATCTATTTTGATACATGTGCCTGTTACACATTCTGATGATGGAGAGACCAAAAAAAGTAGGGTCGAATCCATTTGCTCAGGAAGCCCAATCCTCTTCCGAGGAAACGCCTGACTAATATCACCAATCCTTTCGATCATGCCATCCATCATTTCGGATGAAAAAGCTCCGGGTGCAATTGCGTTGACATTGATATTTTTTGCAGACCATTCGACTGCCAAAGCTTCTGACATCCTAACAATAGCTCTTTTAGTTATAGAATATAACGATGCTGCAGATTGGGGTGTTGTGTTATAAGCAGCTATTGATGCAATATTCACCATCCTTCCAGGCATCTTTTTTTCAATTAATCTTTTTGCTACTTCTATAGAAAGCAAATAAGGTCCAGTTAAATTAGTTCCTATCACATTATCTATTAGTTCATCTGATTGTTTTATGGCCCATTGAGCGTCAGGAATGCCAGCATTGTTAATCAAGGTATCAATGGTTCCAAACTCATTTTCAACTGATTGAACTGCAGCTCTGATGCTTTCTCTATCAACCATATCAATGGGAACAACTGTAGATTCCCCTCCATCATTTCTTATTTCCTCAGCTAAAGCTTCTAATTTTTCAATCCTTCTAGCAGAAATTGCTACTTTGGCTCCGCATTTTGCTAATACTTTTGCAAATCTATATCCCAAACCTGAAGAAGCTCCTGTCACGAAAGCTACCTGGCCTGTTAGATCAATTGAAAAATTTGGTACCGTATTCTCCATCATTTACTCCTTTTTTTTCTTTATACTATATTAAATTACAATCCATAAAGATGGGGGATCTTTTATGCTTTGGTTGAAAACTTTAATAGGAATCACCGTCCAAGCTTTTTTTCTAGGAGCTATTATTTATTTGCCTGCATTGACTTGGTATTGGGAAGATGCGATAACTTGGTTTAGCATTTTTTATTTCATGACATTTTTTTCATGTATTTATTTGCTGATTTATAAGCCTGAAAGCTTAGAGGCAAGATTAAATGTGCAACCCAGCAGTCAGCCGAGAGAAGATAAAATTGCGACCTCTTTAATGATTACTGCTATCGCGATAGGACTAATTTTTTCTCCTTTAGATGCGTTTCATTTTCAAGTTACACCATCCTTCGAGGGCATTTTGAAAATATCAGGGTTAGGAATTTATGTAATAGGTTATCTCTTCATACTAGCTTCGATGCTTGCTAACGAATTTGCAGAAATGACAGTAAATATCCAAGATGATAGAGGACAAAAAGTCATTGATACGGGAGTTTATGCTTATGTGCGCCATCCAATGTATACAGGGTTTATTTTTTTTATTCTAGGTACAAATCTTTGGTTAGGAACTTACCTTTCATTTGGTATCTCAGTAATAGCTCTGGCTATAGGTCTTTATTTCAGAATTCGGATAGAGGAAAAAACACTGATAAATGAATTGGACGGCTATCAAGACTATTTAAAAAAGGTAAAATTCAAAGTAATCCCATACATCATATGATTTCAAAATTAGAACATCCTTTAGAAATGCTATCAACAGAGGAAATTTCTCTGGCATATGAAATATATAAAACATCAGAGGGATATGATGAAGCAACTCATTTTAGTCAGATCTCTTTAGTGGAGCCTTCAAAAGAGTTTTTAAAAGATTTTAAGCTAGGCGATCCTTTTGAGAGACAAGTCAAACTAGTTGGAAGAGATTCAGCTTTTGATGGAGGTTTTACAGCAAAGATTAACTTGTCAAATAAAACTCTCAATGTCGAAAGAGTGCCAGATTCAGCGCAAGTTCAATATACTGTGCAAGATATTTTTACAGCCATGACTCTTTTAAAAGAACATCCAGATTATCAGGGAGCTATGAAAAAAAGAGGCATTACCGATATGGAAAAGTTGCAAATTGATCCCTGGCCAGCTGGCGGCATTGTTCACGAAAAAATCAAACAAGGACATAGGGCTCTTAAAGGCATATCTTTTTTTAAAGAAGAAGCTGGAGATAATCCATATGCAAAACCTATTAACGGAGTAATCGGTCACGTTGACTTAACGCTTGGAGAAGTTGTATGCGTTGAAGACCATGGAGCAGATCCTATTCCAGAAGCTAAATCTAATTACGACGCTGCATCACAATCAATCTTGCGAGATGAACCAAAAGAAATAAAAATCACTCAACCCAATGGAGTTGGTTTCAGCGTTGATAGAAATAAAATATCTTGGGAAGGTTGGGAAGTGAGAGTTTCTTTAAATCCCGATGAAGGAGTAGTTCTTCACGAACTATCTCTAAATGATAGGCCTATCTTATTCAGAGCTGCAATGTCAGACATGGTAGTACCTTATGGTTCTGCTGATCCCATGCACTCATGGAAAGCTGTTCATGATGGAACCGAATACGGTTTTGGTAGGCTTTCAAATTCTCTTAAATTAGGTTGCGATTGTCTTGGAGAGATTCATTATTTCAATGCAAGCGGTATATCTTTTGATGGTTCAGTTGAAGTCATAGAAAATGCGATTTGCCTGCATGAAGAAGATTACGGGATTCAATGGAAGCATAATGATGGAATGGGAGCACCTAATGAGGTGAGAAGATCTAGAAGACTTGTAATCAGTTCGATTTCAACAATAGGCAACTACGATTATGGTTTATTTTGGTACTTATATTTAGACGGCACCATAGAAGCCGAAGTTAAACTAACCGGTATTGTCGGTATCAGCGCTTATAACGAAGAAAAGCATAACCCCAATCAAGATTTAAGAATTTCAAAGGAATTAGTTTCTCCAGTTCATCAACATCTTTTCTGTATGCGATTAGACTGGAATTTAGAAGGAGGTAATAATCAATTATTTGAGAGCGAAATTGAATTAATGCCTGATGATGATATGAATCCTCACGGAATGCAATTTCAATCCGTTTCTACCCACTTAAAAACTGAACATGAAGCTAAAAGAGATATTTCTCCTGCAACGAGCAGAGTATGGAAAGTAGTTAATCAGCAGAAAAAAAATGGCATGGGTCTGCCGGTTGCTTATAAATTATTGCCAGGAAATACACCTAAAATGCTTGCACGAGATGATTCTCCTCCCGCTAAAAGAGCCTCTTTTGGAAAACATAACCTTTGGGGAACGCCATTTAATGATTCTGAGTACGCAGCTGGAGGAGCAAACTCAGTAATGCATTCTGGAGAAGGCGGTCTGGAGGATATTACTTCTGGGAACAGAGATATCAGTAACTGTGATCTAGTGACTTGGTATACATTTGGAGTAACTCACGTTCCAAGACCTGAGGACTGGCCTGTAATGCCTGTTGAATACTGCGGTTTTCATTTGATTCCGGTTGGTTTCTTTGATGAAAACCCAACAATTAATCTCCCGCCAAAATGCTCTGATAAGAGTGACAACTAATCAATTTATTAAACTTATATGTTTGTCATTTTTACTGGCATCAAATTTGTATGCTACCAAAGAAAATTTAAACTTTAACCCCACCGCTATTAGAGCATTTACGGCAAATGAACTTTCTGGAACCGTTTATGACTCAGTCACGAGACTCCCATTAGAGGGAGTTACGGTCCAATTACTTTTCGATGGCTCCTTAGTCAATTCTGAGTGGCTTGATACGGACATTGGAAGATCTAGTTCGCAAAACGTAGGTTTAAATGGTGAGTATAGTTTTGTAATCAATGCTAGCGCTCCCTCAGGAATATATACAATTAATCTAATTCCGTTAGCAGGATATCAATTTCCAAGCACTTTGATACCTCCTATTGAATTTGTTTATGAACCTGATCTTGGAGGTGGCATTGAAGAAGTTCAAATACAATCCACTCCTCCTCAGTTAAATGAAAATAGTACATATTTCTTAACCGTTAATTTTAAGATTAATCAAGATAGCGCAAGCAGTTCGAATGGTTTAATTAATAACCACATTCCCTTAGATAAAACGATTCCTCCAGAAATAAGTTCTTCTAAAGTATCTTCAAACAAAACAATCTACATTGATGAAAATGTTAAAGAAGTTGATGACTTTTCTTCAAATGAAGATGTAACTTGGTCATTAGATGGAACTGATGCAAATCTTTTTCAAATCGATTCAATATCAGGTCAGCTTAATTTTACAGATTTTCCAAATTTTGAAATTCCGTTGGATGAAGATAAAGATAACACTTATTTAGTCAGCGTCATCGCGGAGGATGACTTTTTAAATAAATCAATTTTAGAATTGAAAATTATTGTCAGAGATGTAACTGATGACCTTCTAACCCTTACAAAAGATCAACTTGAAAATATTCTTGATAAAGATCTAGCAATAACGATAGAAAGCCAATTAAGAGATCTTT
>CABZTA010000020.1 GCA_902528485.1 uncultured SAR86 cluster bacterium | reverse complement strand
GCATGATAATGCCGCCGATGAATACCATTGTCGTCCATACAGTTTTGCTACCACCAGATAGAAGAGATGAAACAGTTTTAGGGCAAGCCCAAAGACTTCTTTCAAGAGCTCTTGAGCCAATCAATGAAGCATTGGAAGGCAAAGATTACTTGATAGGTGATTTTTCTGGTGCTGATATTATGCTTGGTCATTCTTGTTACATGTCTAACAGAATGGGTTGCGTAACCGATGAAATGAAAAATATAAAAGCCTATGTAGAACGCTTGTCTTCAAGGCCTGCATTTTTGAAGATGACCGAACACAGACCTTCGTAATATGATCAAAACGGAACAAGTCAGGGTGATTAAAGGTCTTCTTAATCATCTTGATAACAAAACTAACGTAAAAGCAGAAGGCATGATTAAGAATCCAGCAGATACTTATACATCTGAGGATAGGTTCCAAAATGAATGGAATAATTTCTTCCTCGAGCATCCTCAAATTATTGGTCTTAGCGGGGATTTACCAAATAAAGGTTCCTTCATGACCACTGATGATTTTGGTGTACCTATTCTTGCTACGCGTGATGCAAATGGAGAATTCAAGTGTTTTGTAAACGTATGCACCCACAGAGGGGTTATTGTTGAAAGCGCGAGACGAGGTGAAAAAGAAAAATTTTCCTGTCCTTTTCATGGCTGGACTTTTAATAATCGAGGTTCTCTAATTGGCTATCCAAAACCTGATCACTTTGGAGAGATAGATAAGTCTTGCTACGGTTTAAAAGAGCTTCCTTGTGTTGAAAAGCATGGATTTTTATTTGTTCACCCTAAAGAAAATGGTGTCATAGATACCCAAGACCTTTTAGGAGATAAGTTAATAGAAGAGATGGATTCTTGGGGATTCAAGGATCTAGTACTAACTCAAGAGGAAGAATATGTAACCGATATGAATTGGAAATTAGCAATCGATACTTTTGGGGAAACTTATCATTTTTCTACTCTCCATAAAGATACCCTTTTTGAATCTTTTTATGGGAACGTTCAGATGTTTGATACCTTTAAGAGAAATGCGAGATTAAGTTTATGTAAACGCCAAATAGAAGATTTAAGGACTACTCCCGAAAAAGACTGGGACGTAAGAATTGGATCTCTCCCTGTATATTTCCTTTTTCCAAACATAATTGTAAATGTCTTAGAAGGAGGAATCATTGTGGTAAAAGAGTACCCGCTTGAGAATTCTCCTCATAAAAGTGTTTCTAAAGTTTCTTTTTACTTTACGCCTGAGGCAATTCAATACATAAATGGGCTTAAACAAGAAAATGAAAGCGAAGAGAACTTTAATCCCTACATTGTCTTTGGAGAAATTATAAGAGATGAGGATTATGTGGCAGCGGCGGCTTCTCACAAAGGCCTTAGATCAGGAAAAATAGACCATATTCTATTTGGCAAAAATGAGCCAGCTCTGCATCACTATCATAATACCTTCAGAGAAGCCTTGAACCTTGAGCCAATCTCTTTAATTAAATCTAAATAAAATTTATCTATGTTCAAAAGTATTAACAAGAATACTTTAATAGCTGGGTTATTTTTCTTTTGTGTTTTGTACTCACTATTTGTTATGCGTCCTTTCAGAAGTGCAATGGCTGCACAAATAGGCACGAGTGATTTGACTTACTTTCTGTTAATCGTTGTTTTGGTTATGCTTTTGGCAAATCCTATTTATTCTCTTATTGTTTCGAGAGTTAAAGAATCAAGACTTGTAACTTATATTTACGGTTTTTTTATTCTCAACCTTTTCTTGTATGCCTCTATAAATAATCTTTATCCAGATAACTATGCCGTTGGAGTAAGTTTTTATATCTGGTACAACGTGTTCAATTTTTTTGTTGTTTCGGTTTTTTGGGCCAAGACAGTAAACAGTTTCCAAACGAATGATAGTAAAAAATATTTTGGCGTTATAAGCGCATTCGGCTCAGCTGGGGCCTGGCTGGGCTCTCAATCAGTTTTGGTTTTTTTAGCTGATTTACCTGTAATTGCTATGCTTTGTGCCTCCGTGGGCTTAACGGTGGGTATTGTTTTGTCCGGATTATTGAATAGTGTCTCAAGCGATAAAGTTGAAAGTAAAAATTCGACTTTTCTTACCGAATTGTCTGAACAATTTATCCAAATAAAATCTAACAAACTTGTAAGACAATTATTAATCTATGCTTTTCTTTGGACATGTTTAGCTACATCTCTTTACTTCTTTGGCATTGAAATAATAAATAAGTATTCAACCGATGTAGTTGAGCAAAGAAAAATTTTCTCTTTGGCGGACTCTGTTGTAACGCCAATTTCATTTTTTGCTCAATTATTTTTAACAAGAGTTTTCTTAGAGAATAAGTTTTTAGGCATCAAGTTTGTCTTGATTGCATACGGAATTTTGTTCTCAATGGCTTTCTTGGCAATTTCAGGCTACATGGCCAATATTTTACTCAGCTCTTCTGGAGTAATATTGTTTATCATCTTATCTGCTGTAATGAGGCCCTTTGAATACGCGATTAATAAACCAGCAAGAGAAAGTGTTTACACAACTTTAGAAAAATCTGAAAAGTATAAGTCAACTGTTTTTATCGATACGTTTACTAACAGATTTGGTGATGCTTCTGGTGGGTTGCTTTTCAATAGCCTCGTTGTTTTAGGATTAAGCTTATCTTTGGTGCCTATAGCAATTATTCCGCTGGCAATTTATTTATCTTTGCAAGGAAGATCTATAGCTGTTAAATCTTCTATCTAGATAAAATTAGTAAGGCCTGTCGCCAACAATTGTCACTCTTTCAACTTTCCTTATATTTGGCCAATAATCTGATGCAGCATAGTGTTGGCATGCTCGATTATCCCAAAAGGCTATGGAATTAGGCTCCCACACAAATCGACATTGATACTCTGGAATGGATGCGCGCGAATAAAGAAATTCGAGCATTTTTTTTGATTCTTCTTGATCCCAGCCTTTTATGCGCTGAGTAAATGCCCTATTAACGTAAATACTCTTTTGCTTAGTATCCGGATGAGTTCTTATGACTGGATGCTCTGGATTTGGAAACCTCCTATTCACAGCTTCAATCTCCATCTGACTTTTTCCTGCCTTGACCAAGCCTTTTCTGAAGTTGGCAAAGTCATGTATAGCTAAAGCCCCTTCAAGTTTTTCTTTTATTTCATCTGAAAGATCTTCATATGCCGCCCCCATATCAGCAAAAAGAGTATCTCCTCCATAATCAGGACACTCAATCATCCTTAATACTGAGCCTAGAGAAGGTTCGAGCCTCCAAGTAACGTCGGAGTGCCAAGTGTTTTCTTTACCTCTATTCTCTTTATCGTGTGTTATTTTTAGTACTTCTGGAAAATTTTCTTTTTGAGGAGCAAATGGATGAATTTCGAGCGGCCCAAAATTATTTGCAAAGTTTAAGTGCTCTTCCGTGGATATCAACTGATCTCTAAAAAAAATAACTTTATAAGTTAAGAGGGCCTGATAAATCATATCTAATGTTGATTGATTTAAATTTTTTCTTAAATCAATATCAAGAAGTTCTGCCCCGATCGAAGGAGATAATCGTTTTACCTTAAAAGGTAGCTTCTGATTTTCAAATTTCTCTGCTGATAAATTGGTATTCATAATTTCTTTTGAATTCTATCCAAGAAATTTTTAATTTGATAGCGCTAGGTTATAAAAATTAATTCAATAATTTTGCTTTATTAATCATGTCATTCACTTTCTCTTCCACAATAAAAAGTGGAGGACTACCATGATCCAAAAGAGCAGAATGAAAGTCTTTTATATTAAATTTTTTGCCTAGAGCTTCTTGGGCTCTTTTTCTCAACTCTAATATTTTAATCATACCGACTTTATAACTTAGAGCTTGTGCAGGCCATACGATGTAACGCTCTATCTCGACTCTTACCTCAGTATCTGACATTCCAGTTTTTGCTTTCATGTACGCCATAGCTTTTTCACGCGTCCATTTCTTGTAATGCATTCCTGTATCTACAACCAATCTGACGGCTCTGAAAAGTTCACTTTGCAAAATACCCAGCTCATCCATAGGATTATCAGCTAAGCCAACTTCTAGGGCGAGTTGTTCGGCGTACAAAGCCCATCCCTCCGAAAAAGCTGAAGTTCGATAGCCAAATTTTCGATAATAAGTTAAATCTTCATTTTCTAAAGAATGAGCTATTTGATGATGATGGCCTGGAATGGCTTCATGATAAGCAAGTGTTTTCATGCCGTACTTCGGCGTTTGTTTTATGTCATATAAATTTGCATAAAACACGCCCGGTCTACTTCCATCTAGTGCAGGCGATTTGTAATATCCGCCCGCCGCTGTTTTTTCAGAGTACTCCGGGACGGCTTTAACTATGACTTTAGATTTTGGCATGGTGTGAAAGTAATTTTCTAGAACAACGTATGCCTCATCAACCATTTTGGAATAATCCTTTATCGCAATCTGCTTTCTATCTGGAGTGTCATCATATAGGAATTGAGGATCCTCATTTAATTCATTCATTAGAGCGCCCACTGATTTATCTTGGTTGTATCCTAACTCCATCAGTATAGTTTTCATCCTGTTGCTGATTCGCCCTACTTCACTGAGACCCATATCGTGAATTTCCTGTGGCGTATAGTCTGTAGTTGTATAAGTCCTTATTCTCAACTCATAGTATTTATCGCCATTTGGTTGAGACCACAGCCCATGATTATTATTTGCCTGAGCTTGAGTAGAAACCAAAAAATCTTTCATCATCCTAAAAGCTTTATTAATACTTTCTTGAATTGCTCTTTTGAGGTTTTCACGCAATTCTATTTTCTTCTCGCCAGATGAATCTAAGTCCTTTATTTTCCTATCAAATTCTGTATAAATGGGATGCTCTTCAAACGAATAGTTTAAAAATTCATCGAGTTGATTAATGACTCGTTCATAAACAAATTCTGGGGCATAAAAATCAATGGCTTTTTGCCCATTTAATTCGTATAAGTGTCCCTCGAAAACATTCTCAAATAATCTGACTCTTTCTATATAAGCTTCTGCTTCAGCTAAATTTCTTATCGGATGAGTGTCTGTCATGAATTCAACCATATCAATGTGAGCTCCGCCTATCTGGTTGAGAACATAATCATGAAAAGGAAAAGTCTCTAATCTCAGCAAAGTATTCTCAGCATCGAATACAGCTATTTTTTTTGAAGCTCTTTGGATGTCACTTAAATTTTCATCTTCGTAAGATTCTAAAATATCTAAAATCTTTCTTACTTTTGCTTTATCACGATCTAACTTTTTCTGGCTAGGGATAGTTAATTTTGATGCATGACCGGTCAACCAATTGTACTTATCAAAAATCCCTATATAAGTCATGGACTCGGGCGAATCGATTATTTCAAGAAAAGTCTCTTTAGCCAAAAAATGGTCTATCGAAAAAGGCTTCATGAAAAAAAGATTAATCAAATAGATCGACAAGGCCAAAAGAGTCAGTAAAAAGAGTCTAAATAGATATTTGAGAGCTAATTTAAATGTCATTTACATTTAATTTAGTTAATAAGAGAATTTTTTCAAGATATCGGGGATATTTTTTTTGAAATTAAAGAAACCCTTATTTGAAAATTCCCAACAAAAAATATCTTCTTCGCGAGTTATAAAATCAAAAGCTGTATTATTTGTATTCTGGATCTGCTTTAAGTGATCTAAATTTTCTCCTACTGAAGGATAAACAACATCAAATGAATTATGTTGCTGTAACCTTTCCGGTGATTCCAAAGATGAATTATCAAGATACGTCTGTGCGTCGCTAAGAGCTTTCCTTTTAAAGGCTAATACTTTGTCATCGAGCTGTATTTTTCTTTCTGCGTTAGTTAAAAGAATCAAATATATTTTTTCATAGCTCTTATAGAGATTTTCTCTACCCTTCAGCCAAAGATCATTTTCAAACATCACAAGAATGTTATTTTTTTTTGTTTCATTGGAAATTAGACTTAGAGGTTCTTTTAAATATTCTTTTTCTTCATTTAAAGGTTCAGCAAGGGTGCTCAATCCCACTGGATGAAATCTTCCGTCAGTAAACTTTGATATATTTGAGGGTCTAGCAATATAGTGCTTGCCTTTTGTTTGGATGCCAGCAACCCAACGCCAGCTGAGAGTGTTTGATGCTGCATCTCCATCTAATAAATATTTCATGAAGAATTCAGCACCTAGCTTCCAGGGAAGACCTAGAGTAAAGATCCAAATACTTGCGAACCACATTCTCGTATGATTATGAAGGTAATTTTCTTCCTTTAATTCGTTGACCCAAAAATCAAAGCAATCAATTCCTGTATTACCCCCGACGGCTTTTTCGTAAGCTAACTCATCGTATCTCTCCACCCTTTCAGAAATAAAATCTTCCCAAACGGCGGGTCTTAATTCCAACCAACCTTTCCAATAAGTTCTCCAGCATATCTCTTGGATAAATTTTTCTACTTTTGAAAAGGAGTAAGAATCTAATGCTCTATTAATAAGTTCTTGTTCAAGTATAAGCCTGTGAGTTATGAAAGGTGATAGACATGAAATATTGTCTCTTTTGTCAGGCCCATAATCGTAATTTCTTAATCCTTGATAGTTCGATAAATTATTAGAGACAAATTTTGTTGCAACTGAATCGGCCAACTCAAAGAGATTTGTTGTATTATCTTTTAAGTACATTTTGGCTTTCAATACTTAAAAGTTCTTTCTTTTTTTTGGTGCCACCCTCGGCGCTATAGCCGCCTAAATTACCATCAGATCTAATAACTCTATGACAAGGAACTATTGGCGCGTAAGGATTCTTAGCGCAAGCATTAGCAATTGCCCTGGCGGATTGAGGATGACCAATTGCAATCGCAATTTCTTTATAAGATCTTGTTTCGCCATAAGGAATTTTTGTTAATTCTTTCCAGACCTTTTTTTGAAATGATGTGCCTTTCATGAATTCTAGATTAGCTTTTTTTTGCCTTACCGCTTATGTAATCCTTCAACATCTCATATTCTTTGCATGAGTTAGGACAGAGAGATAGCAATTTCTCTAAATTCTTTTTAGCTTTTTCCATTTCTCCGATTTGAGCAAAAAACTCTCCTTGATATTCCAGTGTAGTTTTATTATTTTCATCAATTGTAATAGCCTTTTCATAAAACTCTTCTGCTTTATCAAACTCACTTATTTTTCTATTTGAAAATGCTAATAAGGTCCATCCATCTGAGTCCTTTGGCTTTTTTTTGGTGTATTTTGTGAGTTTTTTAATTGCGCTCTCGAATTGTTCTTTTTTTACTAATTCCACAGCTTCTTTATAAAGTTTCGAAGCAGAAGGCTTGTTGTAACTTGCAGCGAAAATACTCTGTGTAGTTATTATAATAATTATTAAAAATATGTTTTTCATAACTTTAATTTACCACTTTATTTCAACATATATTTTTATATGAATATAAATGGATTAAGGATATAAGATTCACATCCCATGAAAGACATTGTATTGATTCATCGAAATGTAAGGATGCTTGATAATCCTGCTCTGTACCACGGATCAAAGAATCAAGACTATGGAGTTATTTATCTCTACGATCAAAACTATTGGCAAGCAAATGGTAAATCGGAAATTCAATTAAATTTTCTTTTAGATTGCTTAGAGGATTTTGATCGAAAACTTAAAGAAAAGAATTCTCAAGTTTGCGTATTTTCAGGAAATTATCTTGATCTCAAAAAGTGGATTGAAACTCATTTTCCAGAATCAATTATTCACGTCAATCATTGTACTGATGTTGGTTATTTTAGAGATGACTTCAAAAGTTTTCGAGATTATTTTTTAAAAAAAGAAAAGATAAAGCTCTATTCAGATTTTGGGATTCAAGTTAAGGCCCCTAATAGGGATAAATGGGCAAGTGATTGGGAAGATCAAATGAGCAAACCCTTACTTAAAGAACCTTATACAAGCCAAAATATAAACAAGCTAGATAAACCTTTAAAACCATTAAACTTATTCTTAAAAGAACTTCAATTCCAAAAGAAAAAATACCCTTCTTTTCAATCAGGGGGCTCTGATAATGCCTGCGGCTTGTTAGATAGCTTCCTAAAGGAAAGATGCGCTGGATATAGTTTTAAGATGTCATCGCCGCATGAGGCTGAGCATTCGTGTTCAAGACTTTCTCCGCATATTGCGTTTGGTTCTATTTCGATTAGAGAGATTTATCAAAAACTTCTTAGAGAGTTAGAAATAACAGGTTACAAAAAAGACTTAAATTCATTCAAAAAAAGGCTTTACTGGCACTGTCATTTCATCCAAAAGCTTGAGACAGAACCCGAACTTGAGTTTAACTCTATGCATCCTATGGCAGATGAATTAAGACAGGACGCAAACAATGAGCTTATAGAAAAATGGATTTTAGGAGAAACAGGGTTTCCATTTCTTGATGCATGCATTCAGTATTTGAGAAAAGGGGGATGGATAAATTTCAGAATGAGAGCCATGATCATGTCTTTTGCTTCATATAACTTATGGCAGCCTTGGCAAAAAACGTCACCTCTCCTAGCAGAGCTATTTGTAGATTACGAGCCAGGAATCCATATTTGCCAAGTTCAAATGCAAAGCGGAGTCACCGGCATAAACCTACCTAGAATTTATTCAGTTATTAAGCAAAGCAAAGATCAAGATCCAGATACAAGCTGGATAAAAGCACAGATTCCGAGGATTTCGAATATTTGTGTAGACAAAATTCACAATGCGGAATTAGGCGATTTATATTTTGAAAAATTAGTTGATCCAGTTCTCTCAGCAAAAAAAGCTAGAGAAACAATTTGGGCGTCAAGATCAAACATTGAATTTAAAAAAATTGCCAAGGATGTTTACTTTAAGCACGGTAGCAGAAAAAGACAGAACGCAAGATTTTAACTTGTTCAGCACCTTCAACTAATTTAATCTTAAGAAAAATGAAAGTAGTTATCTCAGAAGATACCAATAAATTCTATGGGGATCAGATTAAAGCGTTGGATCCTTCAATAGAGATTTTTTCACTAAATCCTGAAAATCCTACAAACCCGTCTTGGGCAGAAGTCCCAGAATGTGATGCGTTCTTTTTGTCTTATCAATTTTTATTCGCTGTTAGAGATCAAGAAGAACTATTTGAGCCAATGTTGGATTTGTGTAAAAAAATGAAATTTATTCAGAGCGGTTATGCAGGAATGGATGCGCCTTTTTTACAGGCTGTTTTAAAAGAATCTCAAGCTGTAATAGCAAATGCTAGCAGCATTTATGGAAAGCCTATGTCTCATTATGTCTTGGCTCAAATGCTCAGATGGAATAAAAGAATTGATGAGCATGTAATTATGCAAAAAGAAAAAGAATGGATGCCAAATGGTGGAGACGGTGAGTTAACAGATAAAACCTTAGTCATTCTTGGCTATGGGGGAATTGGCAAAGAAGTGGCTAAGCTAGGCAAGACATTTAATATGAAAGTTACGGGCATAAGAAGAAGCCCTGAAGAATGCGATCATGCAGATGAAGTTTTGAGCTTAGATGCTTTAGAGGGGCTGTTACCTCTTACAGATTTTCTGGTTATGGTTTTGCCAGATAGTGAAAGTACCAGAGATATAGTGGATGCGAATTTTTTAAAAAAAATGAACTCTTCTTCAATGTTGATCAACGTGGGCCGGGGTAGTGCGATTGTTGAAGACGATCTGGCTGATGCCCTGAACAATGGAATCATTGCGGCAGCGGCACTTGATACCACTAAAAACGAACCTTTAGAAAAAGAATCTAAACTATGGGAAGCTAAGAATTGTTTCATTTCTCCTCACGACTCAGCGCATTCTTTAATGTCCCTGCCAAGGTCATTTAATTTATTTTTAGAAAATATCTCTAACTTAAAAGATAGCCAACCAATTAAGAATCTTTGGGAAGCCTAGCTCGCCTGCTTCCAAAACTTCAACATTTTTATAGTTGTATTATCCTTAGCTATAAAGTGATGATAAATGGATGCCAATATGTGGACAATAATTAAAAAAATCACTGCATTGGTTGAAAATTCATGTACCCCTCGAATAAATTGAAAAGTTTCTTGCGAGCCTGATTCAGAAGATAGGTTTAAGGATCCGAAAACAACGATAGGGTCTGAGGTGAAATAAGCAGAAGCAATTCCAGTGAAAATTAGCAAAGAAATAAAAAAATATAATCCATAATGACCAATTTTTGCTGAGAACTTTTGCCAATTAGGCATAGAATTTGGAAGAGCTGGCGCACCGTACGTGTATCTTAGAATGATCCTAAAGATGAATAATATTGTCACTAGAATTCCTACAGTAGCGTGATCAACTCTAGATTCGAGCCTGTCCCAAAGCTCCATTTCTCCGCCAAACTTTTGAGCTATATTTAAGTCTAAGATGATTAAAAGTGCCATCAGCCAATGAATCACTTTTTGAGAAATTAAATAATCAGATCTTGATAAATAAATTTTATTCACTCTTTACCAAAATCTTTTTTTAACTAAATTTCTCTGAATTTTACCTGTGGGCAAGCGGGGTAATTCTTCAGTCCAAAATTCGTATGTTTTTGGTTTTTTAAATCCTGAAAGTTTTTCTTCAGCAAGTTTTGCTAATTCTTTTCTCACTGCATCTTCATCTGCGCCCGATTCTAGATTAATGACTGCCTTGACCTCCTCTCCCCACTCTTCATTAGGCACCCCAATGCAGCAAACCTCAGCAACACTTTGATGAGCCAAAAGAACATCATCTATTTCTTGGGGGTAGATGTTAGTGCCACCAGAAATGATCGTGTCGGCACTTCTGCCGGTTAAAAAATAGTATCCATCTGAATCGCGATAACCTATATCACCCATCGTGAAGTAATCTCCTCTATAAGCTCCGGATGTTTTTTCTTTTGCTTTGTAATACTCAAATCTTCCCGTTTCAGGCGCTTTAAAATAGATAGTACCTTCCATCCTCTCTTTTACTTCCTGGTCTTCTTCGTCGAGAATCTTTACTTCAACGCCATCGTTAGCCTTTCCAACGCTTCCTGGTTTTAGTAACCATTCTTTAGAATCTATAAAGCAGCCCCCTCCTTCCGTAGCAGCGTAGTACTCAAAGACTATGGGGCCAAACCATTCGATGATTGCTCTCTTTACTTCTACTGGGCAAGGCGCTGCACCATGTAAAATCCATTTCATTGAGGATAAGTCATAAGAACTTCTAACCTCTTCTGGTAATCTGAGAATTCTGTGAAACATTGTTGCAACCATGTGGGTGTGCGTGCATTTATGTCTATCAATGAGATGAAGCATTTTTTCTGCATCCCATTTATCCATCAAGTAAACTCCAACGCCAGCCATTAGTGAAATACTTATATTTAGCCCCAAAGGAGCGGCATGATATGCGGGTCCCGGACATATGCTGAAATCAGTTTCAGGATTGAAATTAGCTGATTCTGAAGTTAGCTTTTCGGTCATTGAGAGCGGGGGATTTTCTTTTCTGAAAACTCCTTTAGGCCTGCCAGTAGTGCCTGAGGTATACAGCATTGACTTACCAGCTATAGGATTTTCAACATTGGCATCATCCTCTGACACTATTGCGTCATCATAAAATAAAGCATCTTTTACTTTACCCCCTGCAGATAAAATAATGACTTCAGGTAATTTTGCTTTTATCTCTGAAATGGTTTCTTGCAGGGTTGAGTCGCATACTACTGCCTTTGCCTCACAGTTCTCTACTATGTATGTCACTTCGTCAGGAGTCAGGTGCCAATTGATGGGCGTGATTCTGAGCCCTATTCTTAATGGTCCGTATAAAGCTTCTAGAAATTCTGGTCTATTTTTACAGACTATAGCGACTGCGTCACCAGACTGCAGTCCATGCTTGAGCAAAAAATTGGCATATTTATTGGAATTTGCATTAAGCTCGTGAAAAGTTCTTTCTCCATGTTCGCTAATGACAGCTTTTTTGGTTGGGAACATGTTTGCATGGAATGCTATCCCCATTCCTGCAGAGATATATTCTTCCAAAGTCTGCATCTTAGGCTATCAGCTCTTTTTGATAGTCACTCAAGTTAGGCTTCTTGGGCCACTTGTATTGATCTCTGTTTTCAGCTTCAAGAATAACGGGAAATTCATCAGCGTTTCGAAAATCGTTCGTCCAATTGGTAGTGGAAACAAGGTTTTCTGCAGCATTTATTCTCTTTTTTAAAATTTCTTTACTGGATAATTCCTTTGGCATCATACAAATCAATGATGCCGCTCTTATGAGGTCGTTTGACCCTTCTGGAAGTGAGCTGCCGGAACTGCTGCAGTGAATAGTCCTTGAATCCCATAACAGCATATCTCCAGGCTCCATATGTGCCATGACAGCTGGCTCAGAAGATAATTTTGGGTCGTCGTGTGGAAATCTAAAGTGATCAATATCTAAAGGCAAGCGCTCTACTCTTTCTTTATATTCTTCTGGGATATCTTTAAAAAAGTTATGCGACTTTGGAATTACTACGTTACCGCCTATTTCTTTAGAAGTAGGTAGAAGATTAATTAAACCTTGAATGCATTGTTTGCCAGGCTTGGATATAGGATGCTGATCTATGTGAAACCATGCTTGGCCGCTTTGAGTTTTCCAAGACGGATCAATATTCCAAGGCCTCCATAAAGAGACTCCATCGAAACTTGTTAATAAGTCATCGGTTTCCCAAACTTTGGCAAATGCTTTTTTTACATTTGGAACTCCTCTCACAAACCACTGAGCCTCTGAATGACCTATTCCGTAGCTGGGGATAATGCCGCCATGAGCACATGTTGGCCATTTATCATCTGACCAAGTCAAAGGGTTTGTTCTATCTATTCCTGTTCCAAGATCCTCGAGATAATCCCAAAGTAAATCTAAGGTTTTACTTGCTTCATTAACTGTTAAGGCGTTCTTAATAATCACAAAGCCTTCACTCTCCAGATAATCGATGCTTTCATCAGATCCTGAGTCAAATCTTGGTACGTGCTTATATTCTATTTTTATGTTGAAATCATTCACAAATGAACCCCCTTAGGTTGAATAGGTTAAGGAATTTAGGAAAAATTTACAATTACATTTTTCATTTGAAGGGTATCCGATGCGGGTCCTTTTCCATAAAATGCCACTATTTAAAGGCTTTATTAGAAAATGAAAGTAAATCTAATAGGATTGAATCAGAAGGAACTAGAAAAGTTTTTCCTTTCTTTGGGAGAAAAATCTTTTCGTTCTAAGCAAGTTTATCAATGGATTCATCAAAAAGGTGTTTCAGATTTCCGTGCCATGACAAATATTTCTAAGGAACTACAAGAAAAGCTCAGCGAAAAAGCTGAAATATCAGCA
>CABZTA010000019.1 GCA_902528485.1 uncultured SAR86 cluster bacterium | reverse complement strand
GCTTTATTGGTAGCTTCTCAGCTGGTTTCTTGTGCTCCCACTTTTAATGCAAAACTTTATGCGGCCTCACAAACCTTTGATGAGGCAAGGCATGTCGAGGCATTCAATAAATATATACAAAAAAGAATTGGTCTTTCTTATCCAATTGGCCACGGCCTTAAATCTTTGTTAGATAAAATTCTTTCTGATCATAGATGGGACCTAAAATTTATTGGAATGCAGATAATTATTGAAGGTCTTGCCTTAGCTGCTTTTAATGTCGCTCGACAAGGATCAAATGATCCTGTTTTTAGAGACATGCTCTACTTAATCATAAGAGATGAGGCAAGACATGTAACCTTTGGCGTCAACTATCTTGAGGAGTTCATCCAAACTTTATCAGAAGAAGAAAGAGAGGACCGTGCAATGTTTGCATATGAGGCTTCAGTTGTCATGCGCTCTAGATTGATGGCTGCTGATGTATACTCAAATTTTGGTTGGGATGTTGATAAGACAATGGAATTCCAAAGCAAAGCAGACGTCAATGCTAATTTCCAGCATCTATTGTTTACTCGAGTCATGCCAAACTTATCAAAGATTGGATTGATTACAGACAAGGTAAGACCACTTTATGATGAATTAGGAGTCTTAGATTTGGAAAGCTGGCCGAACGACGGTGAAATCGATTGGGTTTCTCTTGAGAGACCTCTTGATGCTAACGAAGACAGTTCAGAACCTGAAATAATAGCTATTTAATAAATTTTTGTGAACAATCAGATACTTTCGAAGTATCTATTTTCTTCTGATATACTGATAAACCATCTTGGTTAATAAATAAGATGGCATCTAAACCTAAATTTCTCTTTGTCACTGGCGGTGTTGTTTCGTCTTTGGGTAAGGGGATTCTGTCTGCTTCACTTGGCTCTTTACTTGAAAGCAAAGAAATTAAGGTAACTATCATGAAGCTTGATCCTTATATAAATTTGGATCCAGGAACAATGAGTCCTTTCCAACACGGTGAAGTCTTTGTTACCGAAGATGGAGCAGAAACAGATCTTGATCTAGGTCATTATGAAAGATTCTTAGATGAAAAAATGTCACAGAATAATAATTTTACTGCTGGCCAGGTATATGACAGCGTTTTAAAAAAAGAAAGAAAAGGTGAATTTCTAGGCGCAACAGTTCAAGTAATTCCTCACATAACTGATGAGATAAAAAAGAGAATAATGAAAGGCGCAAGAGGATATGATTTAGCAATAGTAGAAATTGGAGGTACCGTAGGAGATATAGAATCTCAACCTTTCCTAGAGGCTATAAGACAATTAAAAATAGAACTAGGAGATCAAAGAACTCTTTTTCTTCACCTTACTTTAGTTCCATTTCTATCTACGTCTGGAGAAACAAAAACCAAACCAACTCAACACTCAGTGAAAAATCTTCTTTCTTATGGACTTCAGCCGGATATTTTAATTTGCAGATCAGAGAAAGAACTTCAAAATTCTGATAAAAAAAAGATTGCTTTGTTTACAAACGTCTCTTTGGATTCCGTTTTCTCACTTCCTGACCTTCCTTCAATTTATGCTATTCCAGTCTTTCTATCTAAAGAGAAGCTTGATGAAGTTGTAACAAGAAAAATGGGAATTAGATCAAAAAAAGCAGACTTAAGTGATTGGAAGAAGGTTAATAGACTAGAAAAATCTTCAAGCAAAAAAGTTACAGTTTCAATGGTTGGTAAATATACTGAATTAGCAGATGCATACATGTCTTTAAATGAAGCTTTAAGACACGGAGGGCTTCAGAATAGGGTTGATGTGAACATCAAATATATTGATTCTGAAAATTTAAAATCCATCAATCAACTGAAGGGTTCAGATGCAATCTTGATTCCTGGAGGATTCGGGCACAGAGGAATAAATGGCATGGTAATGGCAACAAAATATGCGAGAGAGAAAAAGATACCTTTTTTTGGAATTTGTCTTGGAATGCAAGTAGCAGTAATTGAGTTTGCGAGAAATGTTCTAAATCTTAAAGCTAACAGTACAGAATTTGATAAGAAAACAAATCATCCTGTTATTGCCCTCATGCATGAGTGGAAAGATTCTGAAGGCTCGATTCAAAAGAGAAATGCAAGCTCTGATATGGGAGGAACGATGCGACTAGGTGCACAAAAGTGCATACTAAGTAACAACAGCAAGTTAAAAAAAATGTATAAAAAAAGTGCAATTTTTGAAAGACATCGCCATAGATTTGAATTCAACGGTAATTATGAAAATGTAATAACTGAAAATGGCATGAAGATTGTTGGTAGATCTTCAGATAAAAAACTTGTTGAAGCAATTGAACTCGATAATCATCCATGGTTTTTAGGATGTCAATTTCATCCTGAATTAACTTCAAACCCTAAGGAAGGGCATCCTATTTTTAATGATTTTATAAAAGCTGCATCTAAAAAAATAAAATGGTTCAAATAACAGAGATTCAATTAAATGATCGAAAAATATCTAATCGTGATCCTGCCATTATGATAGCTGGACTGAACGTAATTGAATCAAAAGAGCTTTGTATGTCTGTAGCAGGAGAGCTTGTAAAAATCTGTGCAAAAAATAGCATCGATTTAATATTTAAGGCCTCTTTTGATAAAGCTAACCGATCTTCAATAGATTCCTTTAGAGGGCCAGGAGTTGATCAAGGCTTAAAAATCTTAAAGAAAGTGAAGGAAGAATTTAATATACCTATAATTTCAGATATTCACGAGCCTGCACAGGCGGAGACTGCAGGAGAAATTCTTGACGTGATTCAAATTCCTGCTTTTTTGTCCAGACAAACCGATCTAATTAAAGCTGCTTGTGAAACAAAAAAAGTGATAAATATCAAGAAAGCACAATTCTTATCACCCTCGCAGATGATGAATATTATTGAAAAATGTAATCATTTTGGAAATCAAAACATCTTGCTCTGTGAACGCGGGAGTATTTTTGGTTATGATAATTTAATTGTTGATTTTTTAGGAATAGATGAGATAAAAAAAATTGCCCCAACTATTTTAGATATCACTCATTCACTGCAGATTCCTGGAGGCAAGGGTAAATCTGCAGATGGGAGATCTTCTCAGGCAAAAGTTTTAGGTACTGCCGCTGCAGCTATAGGCCTTGCTGGTTTTTTTATTGAGGTACATCCAAGCCCTGAAAATGCTCTTTGTGATGGAGCTTCAGCCACTAAGTTATCTGAATTTGAAAGTTTACTTTTAGAATTAAAAAAATTTGATGACCTATCAAAGTCACTATGAAAATCGATGAATTAAAGTTTTATGAGGTTATAGATTCAAGAGGTAATCCTACAATTGCCTGCAAGATCTTTTCTGGTAAATTTTCATCTATAAGTATGGTTCCTTCTGGCGCCTCAACCGGTTCAAAAGAAGCTCAAGAAATTAGAGATAACGATAAAACAAGATTTCTCGGTAAAGGGCTAAAAGAAGTAATTAAGAAAACTGAACATCAAATATTCGATGTGATTTGCCAAAAAAATTTATTGGATCAAAAAGAAATTGATAACAGTCTCATCGAGCTCGATGGTAGTAAGAATAAATCAAACATTGGAGCAAATATGATTCTTGCTGTATCTATGGCGATTTCTAAGTTAGCTTCACGATCAGAAAGTATGGAGTTATTTCAATACTTGAATCAAATTGCAAAACAATTTGAAATTGACAACGATTATTCCTTACCTTTGCCGATGATGAACATTCTTAATGGCGGTGCTCATGCAAACAATCCTCTTGAATTTCAAGAGTTTATGATTCAGCCTGCTGGATTTGAAGATTTTAATGAAAGCCTAAGATCAGGAATAGAAATATTTCATAATCTTAAAAATGAGTTACAGGAAAATAATTTTTCAACTTCGGTTGGGGATGAGGGAGGTTTTGCTCCAGATATCTCTGATACTAAAAAAGCTTTAGATTGTATTTGTTCCGCGGTTGAAAAGTCGGGTTATAAAATGGGAGAAGAAATTTTTATTGCTATGGATTGTGCTGCGTCTGAAATATTTATTGACGGCAAATATCATTATGAAGGCAAAAATCATGATAATAGGGGTTTGATTCAAATTTATGATGAACTCATAAAAAATTATCCTATCAAATCAATAGAAGATCCTCTAGATGAAGATGATTGGGATGGATGGAAGGATATTACCAAGCAAATTGGAGATGAAGTATCTATTGTGGGAGATGATTTATTCGTTACAAATAAGAAAATCTTGGAAGAAGGAATAAAGATAGGCTCAGCTAATTCAATTCTAATTAAAGTGAATCAGATTGGAACAGTAAGTGAAACCTTAGAGACAATAAGTTTGGCAAATAAAAATAATATAAGTACTATTATTTCTCATAGGTCTGGTGAAACTGAAGATACATTTATTTCAGATTTAGCGGTTGGAATAGGGGCAGGGCAAATAAAAACGGGGGCGCCTTCTAGATCTGATAGAACTGCAAAATATAACAGACTTTTAATGATTAATAGCGATAATAATTTCTCTTTTGAAGGAATAAATGGGATTAAATAATGATTGATGTATCAAAAAAATTATTATTGATAGGCTTTTTTATTTTTTTCTTGATTCTGACTCTCAATAATTTTTACAAAATAACCTCAGGAAGTTATTCTTCTTCTAATATTGAAAAACTACAAAATGAAATTTCTCTCCTTGAGAGTTCCGTAGAGATTTTAGATTCAGAAAATAAAGTCCTTGAGGTTGAAATAGCATCCTTTTCAGATAAAGATGAAGCAATAATTGGCCTAGCTAGATTTCAGAGGGGGTTGATTAAAAAAGGGGAGCAATTAATAGAATTTAAATAATAATGGAAGAATACTTAGCACTAATACCGGCAGCGGGAATGGGCAGCAGAGCTCAACAAAATATGGCGAAGCAGTTTCAAAAGATAGGAGCTAAGTGTTTAATTGAATATTCTATAGAGCCATTTCTTAGAGATGAAAAATGCAAAAAAATTTGTATAGTCCTTCAGGAAGAAGATGAAATATGGGACAGTCTTGCTATATCTAAGAGTGAAAAAATAATTACCTGTGATGGAGGAACATCAAGAATGAAGTCTGTTCATCTAGGCTTAAAATGTTTGCTTGAAACTGAAGACAAAAATGAACTAATTGCTATTCACGATGCTGCAAGACCTTGTTTAATCGAAGCAGAATTAAACCAATTACTCTCTAAAGCAGAAGAAGAAATAAAAAATGAAGGAGATGGTGCTTTTTTAGCTTATCAGCCAGTGGAGAGCGTAAATATAGTTACAAACGGCACTGTTAAAGAATCATTGGAAAGAAACAAAATTTGGCTTTCATCAACTCCACAAGTCTTCAGAATGATAGATGTCTATAACTCTATTGTGTCGGCAATAGGAGAAGAAAAGATTTTTTCTGATGAGGTTTCATCAGTAACTAATTATTTAAAAGGTCAAATTCATGCTGTTCCTTGTTCAAAATCAAATTTTAAAGTTACTAGGAAGGAAGATTTTGAAGTTGCAACAAAGATACTAAAGGAAATCGGTAGACTATGACATCTGATCTTAGGATCGGATTTGGTGTTGACTATCATCAAATTCAAAAAGGCAATTCGATGACTCTTGGAGGGATTAAAATTGACTGTGGTTACTCAATTCTAGCCCATTCCGATGGCGATATTATTCTTCATTCAATCTGCGATGCCTTACTTGGAGCTGCCAGCATGGGAGATTTGGGAACGGTCTTCAAAGAAGATGAATCAACAGAGAATATTTCTAGTTCAGTTCTTTTAAATCAAGTTTTGAATTTATTAAGTAAAAGATCTTATCAAATTGTAAATTTAGATATTACTTATGTGGGCGAAGTTCCAAGAATTTCAAATTATAGAGAAGAAATTTTATCTAACCTATCGAAACTAATGAATGTAAATGAAAAGCTTTTATCTGTTAAATCAACTACTACCGATAAACTAGGAGCAATTGGAAACAGAGAGGGAATAGCCTGTTATTGTTCAGCATTAATTCAAAAGAAATGAAAATTCTTTTAACAAATGATGATGGCTTTGAGGCACCTGGAATCTTGCAGCTATTTGAATCTTTAAAAGATAAATACGAAGTATTTTTTTTAGCACCAAAAGAAAATATGAGCGGAAAAGGATCAGCAATAACTGTTTGGGACCAGCCATCTTTTCAAAATCATGGGAATGGAATCCATAGTTTAAATGGCACTCCGGTAGATTGTGTGAAATACGCTATAAATTTTTATTGTCCATTTACTCCTGATTTGGTTGTCTCGGGAATAAACCCAGGTCCAAATCTTGGAACAGATATCTTCCTTTCAGGGACTGTTGGAGCAGCCCTAGAAGGAAGAAATTTAAAATATCCATCTATAGCTTTATCAGCTAATTCGTTTGAACTTAAAGACTACAATCATCAAGTAAAAATATCAGAAGAAATCATAGGAAAAGTTGACCAGCTAGAATTTAATTCACAATGCATCCTTAATGTGAATATTCCAAATTACTCAGATAACAGTAATCCTAAAGTAGATTTTACTGTCCCCTCTCTTGAAATAGATGAAAATAATATTTCAGAGGATAGACAAAGTTTGGAGAAAGGAAACATATCTATTTCAGCACTTACACCAATTCTTTACTCTGATGATAACAATGATATTGCTCGCTCTTGGACTAAAACATTAAACTATTGATAACCAATAAAATAGAAAAATTAGTCAAAGTCCTTTCGGAGAAAGGAATATCCGATGTTCGAGTATTACAAGCAATGTTGGAAATCCCAAGGCATGAGTTTCTTGATGGTGTTTTTGATGCACAAGCATATGAAGATATGTCTCTACCTATTGGACATAAGCAAACTATCTCTCAACCATTCATTGTTGCAAGAATGACAGAATTACTCATATCAGAGACTGCTTTCGTAGATAGACCGCTTGGAGAGGTATTAGAAATAGGTGCTGGTTGTGGATATCAAACAGCCGTCTTATCTAAAATTTGTCGAAAGGTTTTTGCTATAGAAAGAATAGAACAGTTATGCGCTATTGCAAAAAAGAATTTAAAAAAACTTAATATCAACAATTTTGAAATAAAGCATGGCGATGGATATGAAGGTTGGAAAATTGAAAAAAAATTTGACGGAATTCTTTGTGCTGCTGCTTCTCCTTTAGTTCCAAAAAAATTAAAGCAACAACTTAACATTGGAGCAAAGCTAGTATGCCCAATTGGGGATCAAGAAAATCAAAAATTAATGACTATCAAAAGAATCTCTAAAGAAGGGTTTGAAGAAGAATTGGTTGAAAATGTTTTGTTTGTTCCAATGTTAGAAGGAGTGGATTAAATCCACCCCCTCATCCCCTTATAAAATCTATTAAATGAACTTTGAGCAACTTCCTTTTTCAAAAAAAGATGCTAGCTTTAAATTATCTAAATCTTGAATAAATTCCTTTTGAATATCACAACTTCTGAGATTTTTGATAGAGTTGTATTTTGAAAATTGAAGATAATCCGCGTAAATACCCACTAAAGTTAATGACTTAATTTCTTTAGGAAGTGTTTTGTCTATAAAAACAGTATTAGGCTGATCTGCCCTGAAACATGCAGCCATTTTTCCTTCACACATTATTCTCAATTTTCTTTGATCGAGTTCCTCTACCTGAGGAGCATCAACAGATGAAATATTTGATAATTTTTGAATATTTTCAAATAGATAAAGGTGATCGTTAGAGGATACATGGCCTGCAACGAACATCAAAACTAGTAATATTTTTCCCATAATGTCTACTATAAGTGACCATTTTATGGCAATTGTGTGACAAAAACTACTTAAACTACAATATTTCTAATAATTTTTTAATATAACTAATCTAATTCTAAATAACTTAACTTATCCTCTCTTTTTTCCCAATCTTTGTAATTTGGCATAGGATCTTTAGCTTCGGTTATATTGGGCCAGATTTTTGAATATTTTTCGTTAATTTCAATGAAATCTAATTGATCTGCAGGGACTTCATCTTCTGCAAAAATAGCATCAACAGGACATTCTGGTTCACATAAACCGCAATCAATGCATTCTTCTGGATCTATAACAAGAATATTTTTGCCTTCATAAAAACAATCGACAGGGCATACCTGTACACAAGTTGTATGCTTACAATTTATACAGTCTTTACCAACAACGAAAGTCATAAATCATTATAATTTGTTTAATGGATGACAACCTAGGTAAAAATGCTATTGAACTTGGAAAAATTCTAATAAAGAATCAATTATTTATATCATTTGCAGAGTCATGCACAGGAGGCCTTTTGGGTTCAAGTTTGATATCAGTTCCAGGAAGTTCAAAATGGGTAAGCCAAGGATTTGTTACCTATTCAAATGTAGCGAAAATCAAATTTCTCGGAGTGAATAAACAAACACTAAAGGATTTTGGAGCTGTTGATATAAAAGTTACAGATGAAATGGTAGGAGGGGTCCTAAAATATGACCTTGCCGATATTGCGATAGCTATAAGCGGAGTTGCAGGTCCAACAGGTGGATCCAAGTCTAAGCCTGTAGGAACCGTTTGTATCAGCATCGGGAATAATGATGAAATTTTATCCAAACAACACTTCTTTGAAGGGGATAGAAATCAAGTAAGGACACAGTCAGCAGAAACAGCAATAATTGACGCAATAAATTTTATAAAAAACATTGATTAATTTTATAAATTATTATTAAATACTGTATAAATATACAGGTGTAGTTATGGCTAAATCTTCAAAAGAATCTCAATCAAAAGATAAAGAAAAATCTCTTCAGTCCGCTCTTAGTCAAATTGAAACTCAATTTGGTCCTGGAACAATAATGAGGATGGGGGATAAAGAGATACAAAATATACCTTCTATCTCAACGGGTTCATTAGGTCTTGATGTTGCTCTAGGTATAGGTGGAGTGCCAAAAGGGAGAGTTGTAGAAATTTTTGGGCCTGAGTCGTCTGGGAAAACAACTTTGACCCTTCAAATTATCGCTGAGTGCCAAAAAGCAGGCGGAACCGCAGCATTCATTGATGCTGAACATGCATTAGACCCTTCTTATGCTGAAAAGATTGGAGTAAATGTTGATGACTTGCTTTTATCTCAGCCAGATACAGGAGAGCAAGCTCTAGAAGTAGCAGATATTATGGTTAAGTCAGAAAGTGTAGATGTACTAGTTATAGATTCTGTAGCAGCACTTGTTCCAAGAGCTGAAATCGAAGGAGATATGGGTGATCACCACGTTGGTTTGCAAGCAAGATTAATGTCTCAAGCTTTGAGAAAAATAACTGGAAGCATACAAAAATCAAACACTTTGGTTATTTTTATTAACCAAATCAGAATGAAAATTGGCGTAATGTTTGGTAATCCAGAAACAACAACCGGAGGAAATGCCCTTAAGTTTTATTCATCTGTGAGACTGGATATTAGAAGGATAGGAACTGTCAAAGATGGAGATGAAGTAACGGGAAATGAAACACGAGTTAAAGTAGTAAAAAATAAAGTTTCACCACCATTTAAACAAGCTGAGTTCCAAATTATTTATAACAAAGGCATCAATAGAACAGGCGAGCTTGTCGACATGGCTGCAGATAAGAAAATAATTGAAAAGGCCGGAGCTTGGTACTCCTATGAAGGAGAAAAAATTGGTCAAGGTAAATCAAATGCCTGTGAATTTTTAGATGCTAATCAGAAGATATCTCAAGAAATAGAAAAAAAACTATTCGAAGCCATTAAGGCTTCAGCTTAATTAGAATATCTTTTTTGATTTCTTTAAGAGAGGTTCCCTCAGACCTTATCTTTAGTTCTAGAAGCTTTTCTTTCCAGTTTTTTTCACTAATTATTAATTGAAAAGGAATACCCGTTAGATCTGCATCCTTGAATTTCTTTCCTGGTGATTCGTTTCTGTCATCTATTAATGAATCTATTCCCATTTTGGTGAGGTCGCTTTGAAGAGATTCAGCCTCACTGAGAAGAATTTTATCATCACTAATGACAATTATTATTGCTTCAAAGGGTGCAATTGATCTTGGAAAGATAATTCCATCCTCATCATTATTTTGTTCAATTGAAGCAGCAATAATTCTTGATATGCCAATTCCATAACACCCCATTAAAGGATTTATATTTCCTTCTTTAGTTTGAATAGAAAGAGATAATGACTTACTGTATTTATCTCCCAGTTGAAATATATGACCAACTTCAATTCCTTTTTTTATTGAATATTTTTTTCCATCTTTTTCATGAAGTTGATCAATTATTTCTTGATCTGATTTCTCTTCAAATAACTCTAGATTACTGGCAAATAATCCATCTTCGCTAAAAATTATTTTATCTTCTCCTGAGTCAGCTAATACATGGAATTCTTCCGATGCAGATCCACCTATAGCGCCAGAATCAGCAGAAACTATTCTGTAATCAAAACCTATTTCATTAAATATTTTTTGATATGCATCTCTCATCAAATCGTAACTTTCTTTCATGCCTTTTTCATTAATATCAAATGAGTAAGCATCTTTCATAAGAAACTCACGGGAACGCATTACTCCAAATCTTGGTCTAATTTCATCTCTAAACTTTGTTTGAATTTGGTAATAATTAGCTGGAAGATCTTTTGGACTGTTCAAAGTTTTTCTTGCAATATCTGTAATTATTTCTTCATGCGTTGGCCCCAATACAAAACTTCTATCATTTCTGTCTTCAAATCTAAGTAATTCTGGACCATATTCTGATAATCTTTTGGATTCTTCCCATAAATCAGAGGGTTGAACCATAGGCATTAATATTTCTTGAGCTCCTGCCTCGTCCATATTTCTTCTGACAATATTTTCAACCTTTTTGAGAGATCTTAATCCTAAGGGTAACCAGGTATAGATACCTGAAGCATTTAGTTTGATCATTGAAGACCTGAGCATGAGTTTATGACTTATTAACTCAGCGTCAGATGGTGAGTCTTTTAACGTTTTATAGTGATAAGAGCTAGTTTTCATTTAAAATAATAACTATACCTTCAATAGATAAAAAAAATGCCAATTTATGAGTTTCAATGCACAAAGTGCAACAAAAAATTTGAAAAGATTTTACCTATCTCTTCAAAGGAAACTGTGTACTGTGATTGTTCAAAAGATTCAGAGGCCAAAAAAGTAATTTCAGCACCTTCATTCAGATTAAGTGGTAAAGGTTGGTATGAAACTGATTTTAAGACAGGTTCAAAGAAAAACCTTGTACAATCTGAGCCTAAGGAAAAGAAGGCTAAACCTGAAAAAAAAGAATCTACAAAAAAATCAAAAAAGGTCGATTAGTACATGAAATATTCTAGCTGCGGTCATGTAAATCTTGCCAACGTTGATGAGTCGACACGACTTAGGGGTTGGATAGATAGCATAAGAGATCATGGCGGTGTAATTTTTATTGATTTAAGAGATGAAACAGGGATAACCCAGGTAGTTGTTGAGCCTGAAAATAAAGAATTTTTCTCTATGGCTGAAAGATGCAGGTCAGAATTTGTGCTATCTGTGGATGGAAAAATTAGAAGAAGACCTGACGGGACTATCAATAAACAAATACCTACAGGAGAAGTTGAGTTATTAGTTTCTTCATTTGAAATTTTATCAGAATCAAATCCTCTGCCATTTCAGCTTGATGACTATTCTTCAGCAGGAGAGGAGGTAAGATTAAAATATAGATTTTTAGATCTTAGACGATCTGAAATGCAAAATAACATTAGAGCAAGATCAAAAGTTTCATCTTCGATAAGAGAGTTCATGGATAAAGAAGGATTTCTGGACATCGAAACTCCAATGATGACTAAAGCAACTCCAGAAGGAGCTAGAGATTTTCTTGTTCCAAGCAGAATTTCACGCGGCAGCTTTTACGCCTTGCCACAGTCGCCTCAATTATTTAAGCAACTTTTAATGGCATCTGGATTTGAGAAGTATTATCAAATTGTACGATGCTTCAGAGACGAAGATACTCGGGCAGATAGACAGCCTGAATTCACTCAGCTCGATATAGAAAAGGCATTTACCGATGAAGGTGAGATTCTTAATCTATCCGAAAAATTGATTAAGTTCGTTTTTAAGAAGTTACTCGACATAAAGCTGCCTAAATTTCCAAAAATGACTTACTCAGAGGCCATAGAAAGGTTTGGGAGCGATAAACCTGATCTAAGAATCAATCTTGAATTAAAAGAAGTAAAGGAAATCTTTCTAGATTCTGATTTCAAGGTCTTTTCTGGTCCTGCTAATGATTTAAATAGTCGAGTTGTGGCTCTAAAAATTTCTTCAGAACTTACAAGAAGTAAAATTGATTCTTATACAGAATTTGTTGGAAAGTTTGGAGCAAAAGGTTTGGCTTATATCAAGGTAAATGATTTATCAAAAGGAAACGATGGATTGCAGTCGCCAATTTTAAAATTTTTATCTCAAAAAGAAATTGATTCTTTATTTAAATTACTAGACGTATCAGATGGAGATACTGTTTTCTTTGGAGCTGGGCATAAAAAAATTGTTTCTGATTCTATGGGAGCATTAAGAAATAAAATTGCTGAAGATTTTGATTTAATTGAAGATTCGTGGAAGCCGGTTTGGATAACAAATTGGCCTCTATTTGAGGAATCTATTGGAGGAGATCTTTCTCCTGCTCATCACCCCTTTACCAGCTTCAAGGGTTCAATAGAAGATCTTGAGGCCGATCCTAGAGCGGTCGAAGCCAATGCATACGATCTTGTTATAAATGGGACTGAAGTTGGAGGCGGATCGATAAGAATTCATAAATCTTCTGAGCAGGCAAAAGTTCTGGAAGTGTTGGGTATTTCTGAAAACGAGGCACAAAATAAGTTCGGTTTTTTTCTTGATGCATTGAATTATGGATTTCCTCCCCATGGCGGTATAGCTTTTGGTTTAGATCGCCTAGTTATGCTCATGATGGGTGCAGACTCTATTAGATCTGTGATTCCCTTTCCAAAAACGCAGTCAGCTTTATGTTTACTGACGGATGCTCCTGCTAAGGTAGATCCTGAACAGCTTGAAGAGCTAGGTATTTCATTAACCGATCCTGACGGAGATTAAGATGGCTGGTCATTCCAAGTGGGCAAATATTAAGCATAGAAAAGGTCGCCAAGATGAAAAAAAACAAAAAATCTTTTCCAAATTTATTAGAGAACTGACAGTTGCATCAAGGCTGGGAGGCCCAATTGCAGCAGATAATCCCAGACTTAGGTTAGCTTTAGATAAAGCTTTGGGAGCCAACATGCCTAAAGATACTATTGATAGAGCTATTGCAAGAGGATCTGGAAATTCAGAAGCTGATAATCTGGAAGAAATAAAATATGAAGGCTATGGTCCAAATGGTGTAGCGATATTAATCGATGCAATGACAGATAACAGGAATAGAACCGTTGCAGAGGTTAGACATGCTTTTACAAAAGCTGGCGGAAGCCTTGGAACGGATGGTTCAGTTGCCTATCAATTTGAATCTAAGGGAATAATCTCTATTTCAGGTTTATCAGAAGATGACACTCTCGAACTCGTCATTGACTATGATATTGAGGAAATTGAATCGCAAAGCGAGATTGTTACAGTGATTTGTAAACCTGATAATTTTTTAAATATTAAAGAAATTTTGGAGCAGTCTGATGCAGGGATTGAAAATGCTGAGATTACTATGCTTCCATCTAATTCAGTAGAATTAGGAGATGAAGATTCAGAAAAAGTCATCAGGCTAATTGATACTCTTGAGGACTTAGACGATGTTCAAAATGTTTATACAAATGCTGAACTAAGTGAGGCATCAGTAACATAGATGACTAATTCAAGAAACAAAGGTGCTTCTTTTGAAAGAGAAATTGCTAATGAATTAACTACAAGACTTGAATTAAAGCATCAACTTAAGAGAATCCTTGAACAAACTAGAGAAAAACATCTACCTGATTTAATTCTTGGAAGATGGTATCTGGAATGTAAAAGATATGGTTCTGGCAATGAGCCAATGGATTCATGGTGGGAACAAGTAATATCAGCATCAGGGAGGGATAAAATTCCTGCTCTAATTTATAAATTTGATAGAAGACCAATAAAGGTGAGAGTGCCGTTGTCAATCTTAAATGAAAATTTCAGTTTCAATGAAAATATCACTTGTGATCTATCTTTTGACGACTTTATTACATTGATAAAAACTGAATTTTCTGAAGATTTAGAAAATCACAACAATAAACTGAAAGACTTTCAATATTAGCCAAATGCACAGGTTACCTCTTCGAATATATTATGAAGATACAGACGCACAAGGAATTGTTTATCATTCAAAATATCTAAATTTTTTTGAAAGAGCGCGTGCTGAATGTTTAAGAGAAATTGGTTATCGACAAGAAGAATTATTGGAAGAAGATATTGCGTTTGTGGTAAAGAAGCAAGAAATTGAATATTTTTCTCCTGCAAAACTTGATGACGAGATTATAATAAAAACGATTTTATCCTCCACAAAAAATGTGTCTTTTACTTTTATACAATCGGCCATCCTTAAAAATGATGAGAAGCAAGTTCTTTGTAAAGGACAGGTTTACTGTGGCTGTATTTCTCTAAAAAGGAATGCGCCTGCTAAAATTCCAGAGGAATTGAGAGTTAAAATGAAATCTTTGGTGCAAAACAATGTCTGATTATTTTTCAATTTATTCCTTAATTCTAAATGCAAGCATAGTTGTTCAATTAGTAATAGGAATTCTTCTGCTGGCCTCAATTGGCTCTTGGGTGATAATAGTAGAAAAATGGATAGTCACAAACAATGCCTTAAAAGAATTTTTTCTTTTTGAACAATTTTTTTGGTCAGGCGAATCATTGAAAGATATTTATGATGACCTAAAAGTAAAAGAAGATCTTGTTGGAATAGAATCAATTTTTTATGAGATTTATGAAGACTCATTAGCTCAAGATAGTCAGGAGCTACAAAAGGATGACTTAACTGCCAGATTTAAACGTGTGTCAAAAGTTTCTTTGATGCGACAAGAGGATCTTTTAGAATCAAGAATTTCATTCCTATCAACTGTTGCCTCGGCAAGTCCTTATATTGGCTTATTTGGAACTGTCTGGGGAATAATGAATTCATTTAGAGGATTGGCTCAGACATCGCAGGCAACTCTTTCCGTTGTTGCGCCAGGAATATCAGAAGCCTTAATTGCAACAGCACTGGGTTTATTTGCTGCTATTCCAGCTTTAATAGCCTACAACTTTTTTGTGAAAAGAATCAATACTATCTTGAATCGATACGAGAGTTTCATTGAAGAATTCCAAAATCTTTTAGCAAGGTAAATGAGAAAATCAGACAGAAGTCAAATCAACGAAATAAATGTGGTTCCTTATGTTGATGTGATGCTCGTTTTGTTGGTAGTTTTTATGGTAACTGCGCCTTTGCTAGTTCAAGGAATAAAAATTGATTTACCTGAAACAACTGCATCTGTGCTAGAAGAGAGTGAATTAGAAGAACTTACTCTAACAATCGATAAGAAAGGGCAGTTTTTTATAGAATTTGAATCCTACGAAAATAAATCATTTTCCATTGACACTTTGAAACCTGTCTTGGAGGACATATTCAAGATTAATAACAATTTGAATGTTTATATTAGAGGAGATAAAGATGTTGAATATGACAATGTCTTAAAACTTTTAGCAGTCATTCAGAATCTCGATCCAATATCAATCAATTTAATTTCCGATCCCATTAACAATGATTAATTTAATAGCGGGGGTTTTTTGCTCTTTCTTTTTGCATGCATTTTTATTCAGCTTCTTTTTTCAACATTAATTTCAATGATTATTCAGAAGAAAAGATCATTCAGCTGCCCGTTAATCTAATCTTTGAAAATAAAATAGAACCTAAATCAAAAAAATCTTCATCTAAAAATATTAAAACCCCTTCATCCTCTTTTTCAGAAGAAGCCAAATCTAAAAATGATTTTGAGTCTGATGTGAACTCTTTTTTTTCTAATCTTGAAAAAGATAGAGATAGAGTTGAACAAATATCTACTCAGTCAGAAGTCTTAAAAATAGCAGCTAAAATCAGAGCAGAGTATGAGTTTTTATGGCAAAAACCTAAAAATCTACCTGAAGACTTATTTGTTAAAGTTCTTATCTCAATTGCTCCTTCTGGCGAGGTTGTTAACTATGAAATTCTGAATAAAAGCGGTAATGAGGTTTTCGACCGATCTATAAGGATAGCCCTTGATAGGATAAGCTCATTTGATTTTATAAAAAATATTTCAAGAAATGATTTCGAGAAAAATTTTAGAGAATTTAACTTACAATTTTCTTCAAATTGATATGAGTCTTAAATTATTTTTTATTTCTATTTTTCTTTTTTCGTTATCTATTTTTTCGAATATAACTATTGAAATCAGCAGGGGAACAGAAGAGCCTCCAAGAATTGCCGTTGTTCCTTTTCTTTATGATGATCAATCAATATCAAATCTATTGACCAATCAAATATCAGATAATTTATCTTTGTTTGGAGAGTTTGAAATAATTGCCAACAGCGATCTGATAGCCTTTCCCTCATCTCCCGAAGATTTTTTTTACAACGATTGGAAGACTTTAGATATTGATTACGTTGTAGCAGGGTTCATAAGTCTTGAAGAAGATACATCAAAATATATTGTAAATTACTTTCTCTTTGACATAAGGCAAGGAAGAAATCTTCTCAATGGAACTGCGAGGTCATCAGCAGATTCTCTTGTGCTTTCATCCCATAAAATGAGTAATAGAATTTACAAACAGATAACTGGAGTAGACGGAATTTTTACAACAAAACTTATGTATATTCTTAATCCTGAGAAGGATAAGTATCAATTAAATATTTGTGATATTAACGGCGATAATGAAATTACCCTGTTTGATTCACCTGAGCCGATAATGTCACCAGATTGGTCTCCTGACGGAGAAAAAATAAGTTACGTATCTTTTGAGAACGGGAATTCCGAAATTTTTATCCAAGATTTATCCTCAGGGAAGAGAAATTCATTAAGAAGGTACCCCGGAATCAATAGTGCTCCTGTTTGGTCTCCAAATGGAAATTATTTAGCTTTTGTTTCGTCTAGGAGCGGCAATCCAGATGTTTATTTATTTGATTTAAAGACCGAAAAGATTTCCAGAATTACTGCGCATTATGGAATAGATACAGAACCCTCATTTTCTGCAAACGGAAGGAAACTTCTATTTACTTCCAATAGGTCAGGAACTCCTCAATTATATGAAGTTAGCCTAATTACAAGAAAAATTTCAAGAATTACTTTTGATGGAAATTACAATGCTAGAGGAAGATATTTCCCAGACGGGAAGAATATTGTTTTTGTCCATAGATCTGAAGGAAAGTTTCATATTTCAATAAAACGTCTTGGAAAAAGCGGTTTAAAGATGCTTACTGAGACAACATTAGATGAATCTCCAAGCGTTTCTCCTAATAATAACTTCATTATTTATGCCACGAAAGACGCTGAAAATGGCTATTTAGCAGGAATTTCGCTTGATGGGCTGGCAAAGTTCAAAATACCTAGTAAAATTGGCGCTATTCGGGAACCTGTTTGGTCACCTTTCTTGAACTAATTCAAGAATCTTGAGTCAAACATAATAGATCGTTTAACTAGATGAGGATAAAAATGGAACCAATAAGTATTTTTCTAATATCAATATTGGCATGTTTAGGTAGTGGCTGTGCTAATGATGTGGCTGACGATGTATCTGCATCTAGCTATGCTTCTGTCTCTGGTCAATCAGCTCAGATGGGACCAAAAATGGACGTAAATTTGCCGGATAAGGTTTATTTTGAATTCGATAACTTTGACCTTGGTGATGATGCTATGGATACCTTAGAGCAATACATTCGTTTTGCTAAAAGAGCAAAGGCAATCAGACTAGAAGGACATTGCGATGAGAGAGGAACAAGAGAATATAACCTTGCGTTAGGTGAAAAAAGAGCTCAATCCGTTAAAGAATTCTTAATAGTCAATGGCATCTCATCCTCAAAGATCGATGTTGTTTCTTACGGGGAAGAAAGACCAGACAGACTTGGCTCTTCAGAATCAGCATATAAAGCCAACAGGAGAGTTGAGATATCTCTTTACTAGCTTTAAGTGATTAAAAGATTTCTTTTACTTATATTTTTTTTAACATCTTCTTCGACTTGGGCACAGGATTCTGAGTCGGAAAGGTTGTTATTGAATAAAATCAATTCCCTTGAAAAAGAAATCCAAACTCTCCTAAGTCAGCTTGAAGAAATTAACTATAAATTAAATAGAATTGAAGATACACAACAGCTTCGATACGTAGATTTAGACAAAAGAATTCATGAGTTAGAAGGCATCTTATTGGTTCAAGAAGAAATAGAAGAAACAAATATAGATGAATTAGATCCCTTAGCTGGATTAATTGAAGAAGATGATGCTAGTAATGAATTTGACCTTTGGTCCGATTCACTTCAACTTATTGAAGATGGAAGATTTGCTGAGGCATCAGAAAAATTAAGATACTTGATTCTTTCATTTCCTGAGGGAAATTTTATTGGAGATGCTTTATTTTGGTTAGGTGAAATATATTTTCTTCAAGAAAATTACATCGATTCATCAGATTCTTTTAATGAATTAATTTCTACTTATGAAAAACATAACAGGATACCAGATGCAAACTTTAAACTAGGAATGATAAGTTTAAGGTCAGAAGATTCTAATAAGGCAAAAGAATATTTTAATTACTTAATTAACAATTATCCTGACTCTGGAGCTGGTATACTCGCTGCCGAAGAGCTTAAGAAATTTCAATAATACGTGGGTCGTTAGCTCAGTTGGTAGAGCAGTTGGCTTTTAATCAATTGGTCATAGGTTCGAATCCTATACGACCCACCAGTTTTTAATATGTCTATTTTAATGATTGCTTTTGGTGGAGCTTTAGGAGCTTCTTTAAGGTTTTTGGTCTCTTCTTTTTTGAATAACTATTCAATTCTTAGCTTCACTTTTGGGACCTTGGTAGTGAATATCATAGGATGCTTCTTTATTGGTTTTTATATTTCAGAGACTTCAGAGGTGATTTCGGAAAATATAAAAAATTTCTTAATCATAGGATTTCTAGGATCTTTTACAACATTTTCAGCTTTCACTAAAGAGTCTTTAGAGCTCTATCAAATATTTGGCATGACAAATTCTTTTTTGTACATTTTAGTAACTGTAATATTGTGCTTGAGTGCTACCTTCTTGGGTTATAAGATTTCATAAATGTCGGAAGAAAAAACTATCTTTCAAAAGATCATAGACAAAGAAATACCATCTACTACCCATTATGAAGATGATTTATGTATTGTTATTGAGGATATAAATCCCAAGGCTCCACTACATTTACTCATTATTCCTAAAAAACCAATTTCAAAATTATCCGATGCCTCTGACGAAGATGCATCTATTTTAGGACACTTGATGCTGATTGTAGGAGAGATGTCTAGAAAATTTGAAACAGAAGACTCATTTAACGTAGTGATAAATAATGGAGCTTCTGCCGGGCAGACTGTCTTTCACCTACATTTACATCTATTAGCTGGAAGAGATTTCTCTGATTTATTCCCTGCTTAATCAGCCCATTCTCTTTAAGGCTTCAGTCGTCTGATAAATCTCTTCCATTCTAGTTCTGATACTTTCATTTACCTCGAAGAAGTTTACAGCTAGTTTTGATGCTTCTCTAAGCTGCATAATTGCTGCCTCAAATCGCCCCGTTAAAAAGAAGTATTCTGCTCTAGACCTATGCAATCCAATGAGGTTGTTTGAAAAACCTTGCACTTCTGCTAACTCATACCAAACGAAAGGATCAGAAGGTCTTTTTTTTGAAATTTCGTTTAAAATTTTTTCAGCTTCATCATATTTTTTATCTCTGAATAACGCTTTAGACAATAATAGAGAGATTGAATAATTATTAGGATGCAAGGAAATAAGGTTTTTTCCCAAAGAAACACTTTCAAGGATATTTCCAGCCTTCATATGTGCTTCCATTAGGGATATTTGAAGATTGATATTGATTGGATCCAATTCTATGCATTCTCTTATCAGAGAAAAGGCTTTTGCATAATCTTTGTTGTTTAAATGCGCAAGGTGGAGGGCATACTTTGAAATAGTCTCATCTTTTTTTGTTTTTGTTTTCCTTAGTTCACTTGAATATTTTCTTATCAAACCCCTAGGATTTTTTTCTATTCCGCTCTCAATTCTTTTTTTAATTAGATGGAAGTCAACCGTGTCTCTATAAGATACAAATGAGTTTTTTTCTTCAAACTCAGTTTCCCTAATCCTAGCATCAGTAATTCGTTCTTTTGGAAATGGATGAGTCCTTAAGTAACCAAATTGATCTTCTGAATTATTTCGTGAGAGATCTTGGAGTATTTTAAACATTCTACCTTGTCCTTTGGGGTCAAAACCTGATCTAACTAGATTATTGAAGCCAATTCGATCTGCTTCTTCCTCATTTGAACGAGTGAAATTTGTATTCAATTGTTGCATTAAAGCCGGTCCAGTTATTATTGCCTGAGGATTATTGGATGCAGCGGCTAAAGCAATGCTTCCTAGAATCATCAAAGCATTTGCCAAAGGTGATCCTCTATTTTGACTTCTTGCATAATGTCTCTGACTCAGATGGGCTAATTCATGAGTCATAACTGAAGAAAATTCAGATTCATCATTAGTATAAAAAAATAAACCTGTATTTATCCCAATTATTCCACCAGCAGCTGCAAAGGCATTTATAGACTTATCATCGATGATAATAAATTCAAATCTTCTATCTTTAACTTGTGAATTCTCAGCCAGCCTATAGACCAAATCTTCTATATATGACCTCACAACAGGATCAGAATGTTCTTTTGCTTGTGATCTAAAAAGAGATAACCACAATCTACCCATTCCGTATTCACCTGATAACGAAACAGAGGCTGATGATCTATCGCCTAAAACTGGTAAATCATCCTCAATATTTTGAGCATTAGAGAATGAAAGAGCTAAAAGGATTAAAAATAAAAAAAATCTCTTCACAATAACAGTATAATTACATTTGATTACTAGAAAACAAAATAGTTCAAAAATTTATGGCCTCATATTTTAAGAATCTTATTGATAAATATTTTCATACTGAAGATCAAATTTCTCTATCAATTTTATTAGTTTTTATTGGAATTATCGTAATTTTCTTTGGCTCAATACTTACGCCACTTTTCATTAGCGCTCTGGTTGCTTATTTATTGAATAGTATTGTCACTGCTTCAGAAAGAAGGGGATTTTCAAGACCAATAGGTCTTAGTATTTCGATAACTCTATTTTTTGGCCTTTACCTTTCGTTATTTTTAATTTTTCCTTTGTTATCAAGACAAATAGTTGGCCTTGTAAACGAATTACCTAGAATCGTAGAAAATTTAGAAGATATTCTGATGAATTTCTTTAATGACTACCCAGAATTCTTTACCTCAGAGCAAATTGATAATTTAAGCGTCACAGTAACTTCTAGTCTGCCGAATATTCTTGAACAAACTCTATTACAACTTAATGCTGGCTTTTCAGCAGCAATGAGCGCACTTATTTATTTAGTTCTGATACCCTTTCTAGTATTTTTCTTTTTGAAAGATAAGAAGCAAATGCTTGAGTACGTAGGTTATTTTCTTCCCAGCGATAAAAGCTCTGCATCAAAAATCTGGACAGAGCTAGATTCTCAACTTTTTAAATATCTTCGTGGGAAAGTTCTTGAATTAATCATAGTGGGGATAGTCACCACAACGGCATTTTCTCTTCTAGGGGCCAATTATTCTCTTTTGCTTGGAATATTGGTTGGGTTGTCAGTATTGATCCCATTGTTTGGGGCTATTTTCGTAACGATACCTGTGGCTATTGTGGGATATTTTCAATGGGGATTAGATATGAATTATCTAATTTTCCTTTCAACTTATCTAATCATCCAAGGGCTTGATGGAAATGTACTATTTCCTCTTTTGATCGGAAGAGAAGTAAATCTCCATCCAGTTTTAATAGTCTTAGCAATCCTTATTTTCGGGGGTATTTGGGGCTTCTGGGGAGTCTTATTAGCCGTTCCTTTAGCCACTGCTATAAGGGCAGTTATAAAGTCTTGGCCTGTTGTAAATAATTAGCTTTTTAAGTGCTCTACAAGAGTCTCTAAAACTTCTTGCGCATGCCCAGGAACTTTGACGTTTCTCCACTCCTTGATCAATTTATTGCTAGAGTCGATAAGGAAAGTGCTTCTTTCTATGCCCATATATTTTTTTCCGTACATACTTTTTTCCTTAATTACATCAAATAACTTACAAAGCTTTTCATCAGGATCACTTATAAGCTCAAAAGGAAATTTAAATTTTGCTTTGAAATTCTCATGAGATTTTAAACTTTCTCTGGAAACACCAAAAATTTCAGCGTTAG
>CABZTA010000018.1 GCA_902528485.1 uncultured SAR86 cluster bacterium | reverse complement strand
ATTACGAAGCTCTTGAAAATTATGGTGAAGAATTCAAAGCTGGTATGGGTGCAGAAGCTGTCAAAATCTTATTAATGGAAATGGATTTAGAAGAAGAAATTTCTTTAATTGAGCAGCAAATGACTGAAACCAAGTCTGAAGCAAAAATAAAAAAACTTTCCAAAAGGATGAAAATTATCAAATCATTTAATAATTCTTCCAACAAGCCTGAATGGATGATACTAGACGTTCTTCCTGTTCTTCCTCCTGATTTAAGACCTTTGGTGCCACTTGAAGGAGGCAGATTTGCTACTTCAGATTTAAATGATTTATACAGAAGAGTCATAAATAGAAATAATAGGCTGAAAAGACTTATGGAACTAAATGCCCCTGAAATTATTGTTAGAAATGAAAAGAGGATGCTTCAAGAATCAGTGGATGCTCTTTTAGATAATGGAAGACGAGGAAGAGCAATAACTGGCTCTAATAAAAGACCTCTTAAATCTCTAGCTGATATGATAAAAGGCAAACAAGGAAGATTTAGACAAAACCTTTTAGGAAAAAGGGTTGATTATTCTGGGCGTTCAGTAATCGTGGTTGGGCCAACTTTGAAATTGCATCAATGTGGATTACCAAAGAAAATGGCTCTCGAACTTTTCAAACCTTTCGTTTTCGGAAAACTTCAAAATCTTGAGTTAGCTACCACCATTAAAGGTGCAAAAAGAATGGTTGAGAGAGAAGAACCTGTTGTTTGGGATATATTGGCTGACGTTATAAAAGAACACCCCATTCTGCTCAATAGAGCACCAACTCTTCACAGATTGGGCATTCAAGCATTCGAACCTTTGTTGATCGAAGGTAAAGCCATTCAGTTACACCCTTTGGTTTGTAAAGCATACAATGCCGACTTTGATGGAGATCAAATGGCTGTTCACGTCCCCTTAACTTTAGAATCTCAACTAGAATGCCGTGCCTTGCTTATGGCTAGTAATAATATTCTTTCTCCATCTAATGGTAGGCCGATTATAGATCCGTCTCAAGATGTTGTCTTAGGTATTTACTATATGACAAGAGAAAAAGTTAATGCAAAAGGCGAGGGGTCTATCTTCGCTGATGTTAAAGAAGTATCCAGAGCCTTTGAGACAGAAGCTGTTGATTTACAGGCAATAGTTAAAGTAAGAATTAAAAATAAAGAAGGCCAAAATGAACTTAAAGATACAACTGTTGGAAGAGCTCTACTATATCAAATCTCTCCTGATGGTTTAAATTTTGAACATTTCAATAAGACTTTAACTAGTAAAGCTATTTCCGATCTAATAAACACTTGTTATAGGGATTGTGGCCTTAAAGATACTGTAATTTTTGCAGATCAACTAATGTATCAAGGTTATGAATATTCAACTAAATCTGGTTCTTCAATTTGCGTAGATGATTGTTTGATACCAGATGATAAGGCTGAGATCATTGAGAAATCAGAACAAGAAGTAAAAGACATCGAAGCTCAATATTCGTCTGGTTTGGTTACTCAGGGAGAAAAATACAATAAGGTCATTGATATCTGGTCTCGCGCAAATGAAAAGGTTGCGAATTCACTTATGGACACTATATCTAAAGAAAAAGTGACTAATAAAGATGGAGAGGAGGTTGATCAAGATTCTTTCAACTCTGTATACATGTATTTAGATTCTGGAGCTAGAAGTTCACCAGCACAAGTCAGGCAACTTGCAGGTATGAGAGGACTAATGGCCAAACCAGATGGCTCAATCATTGAAACCCCTATAACTGCAAATTTCAGAGAAGGTTTAACAGTATTGCAATACTTTACCTCCACTCATGGAGCTAGAAAAGGCTTGGCAGATACTGCCCTTAAAACGGCTAACTCTGGTTATTTAACAAGAAGGCTTGTTGATGTAGCACAAGATTTAGTTGTAAGAGAAGTTGATTGCGAAACTAAAAGAGGCATAGAGATAAAATCAATTATCGAAGGAGGCGAAACTGTTCTTAAGCTTAAAGATAGAGTTTTAGGGAGAGTTACCGCAAAAGAAGTTTCATCATCAGATGGATCTTTCAAGCTACCAGCAAATACAATTATTGATGAGACTATAGCTCAAGAACTAGGAAACCATTCTATTGATTCAATCTTTGTCAGATCCCCGATTACTTGCGAGACATCCTACGGAATATGCTCTATGTGTTATGGAAGAGATCTGGGAAGAGGGAATCTTGTAGATCCTGGCGAGGCAGTAGGTATTGTAGCTGCCCAATCAATTGGTGAGCCAGGCACACAATTAACTATGAGAACTTTTCATATTGGAGGCGCAGCTTCAAGATCCTCTGAAGAAGATAAGATTCAAATTAAATACGATGGTACCGTTAAATATACAAATCTTAATTCGTTGATTAATAGAGAAAAGAAAAATGTATGCATTTCTAGATCCGCTGAAATATCTGTATCAGATGAAAATGGTCAGGAAAAAGAAAGATATAAGGTTCCTTACGGGGCTATTATTTCAGTTAGTGATGGAGATAAAGTCAAGGCAGGAGATATAATTGCTTCTTGGGATCCACATACTAGACCAATAATTTCTGAAGTTGAAGGCAAAGTAAAATTATCTGATATGGAAGAGAGCATAACAGTTCGTACAATTCAGGATGATTTAACAGGATTAAGTAGTACTCAAGTTTTAGATGTTTCTGAAAGATCTTCATCTGGTAAAGAACTAAGCCCATCAGTTAGCATTATGGATGAGAAAGGTAAGGAAGTTACTCTACCTGGAGGAAAACATGCTGCAGTTTATTCTCTTGAAGGTAATTCGATTCTTGGGTTAACAAATAATTCAAAAATAAAAGTTGGTGACGTTATAGCTCGTATTCCTAAAGAATCATCAAAAACCAGAGACATTACTGGTGGTCTTCCAAGAGTTGCAGATTTATTCGAAGCCAGAAAACCTAAAGAGGAAGCAATCTTAGCTGATATGTCTGGGCTGGTTTCTTGGGGTAAGGAAACTAAAGGTAAAAGAAGGTTAGTAATAACAAAAATGAATGGTAAGGAAGAAGTAACTTCTGAGAAACTCATTCCTAAGACAAGAAATATTAATGTTTTCGAAGGAGAGATGGTTAGCAAAGGGGATGTCGTAAGCGATGGTCCATTAAGTCCTCATGATATTTTGGCTCTTAAAGGAGTCGAAGAGCTAACTGACTACGTAGTGAATGAAATACAAGATGTTTATAGACTCCAAGGAGTTGAAATATCTGATAAACACATAGAAGTCATTCTCAGGCAAATGCTTAGGAAAGTTGAAATAACAGATCCTGGTGACTCTGATTTTATCTTAGGGGAACAGGCCGAATTTTCTGCAGTTTCTGAAAAAAATAAATCTCTTTCAGAAGGTGGAAAAGCTTTAATTGAATTTAATAGACTTTTGCTTGGAATAACTAAGGCTTCACTTGCCACTGACTCTTTTGTATCAGCGGCGTCTTTCCAAGAAACAACTAGAGTTTTAACTGAAGCTGCTGTTACTGGAAAGATCGACAAACTAAGAGGGCTCAAAGAAAATGTCATTATTGGAAAATTAATTCCTGCAGGTACTGGCTTTAATGCTGAAAAAGACGAAATTGAATCTAATTTAGAAATGGAGTTGGCAGAAGCAATGGAAGGAACAGAAGTTCCTGAGGAATAATTAAATAATGTTTGACCTAGGCTATCATCATATCTAAAATCGCACACCAAAATGGCTACAGTTAATCAATTAATTAAAAAACCTAGAAAGAGCAAATCTGCAAAGTCAGATGTTCCTGCTTTAGATAGGTGCCCACAGAGAAGAGGCGTCTGCACTCGTGTTTATACTACAACGCCAAAGAAGCCTAATTCTGCCTTAAGAAAAGTTTGTAAAGTTAGGTTAACTTCCGGCTATGAAGTCATTTCCTACATTGGCGGAGAAGGTCATAATCTTCAGGAACACTCTGTAGTTCTTCTCAGAGGTGGAAGAGTGAAAGATCTTCCAGGAGTTAGATATCATACTGTTAGAGGAACGCTGGATACCTCTGGAGTCGATGATAGAAAGCAAAGAAGATCCAAGTACGGATCAAAAAAACCTAAATAATTTTAAATATGCCAAGAAAAGGTCCAGTTCCAAAAAGAGACATACTCGCTGATCCAAAATTTGACAGCATTAAAGTTGCTAAATTCATCAATCAGATTATGCAACGAGGAAAAAAAAGTGTTGCTGAAAAAATAATGTATACAGCTTTAGATCAAATTTCTTCTAAATCTAAACAAGATCCTTTAAAAGTATTCGAAGATGCTTTGGACCAAGTTGCACCTCAAGTAGAAGTTAAGTCTAGAAGAGTAGGTGGGGCAACTTATCAAGTTCCGATAGAAGTGAAGTCTGCCAGAAAAATGGCACTTGCAATGCGATGGTTAGTAAATAGTGCAAAGAAAAGATCTGAAAAGAAAATGGCTGATAAGTTAGCTAATGAGTTATTAGATGCTTCAGATGGTAAAGGAGAGGCTGTTAAAAAGAGACAAGATACTCATAAGATGGCTGATGCAAATAAAGCATTTTCACATTTCAGATTCTAATAATACAAACATAATTTAAAAATGAGCGGCAGAAAAGTTCCACTTAAACTTTACAGAAATATCGGTATTTGCGCTCATGTAGATGCCGGCAAAACAACCACTACCGAGAGAGTTTTATATTACACAGGAATATCTCATAAAATAGGTGAGGTCCATGATGGTGCTGCGACTATGGATTGGATGGAACAGGAGCAAGAAAGAGGAATAACTATTACATCAGCTGCCACAACTTGTTTTTGGAAGGGAATGAAACAACAGTTTGATGAGCACAGAGTTAATATCATTGATACTCCTGGGCACGTGGATTTTACCATTGAAGTTGAAAGATCCTTGAGAGTATTGGATGGAGCAGTGGTCGTTTTTTGCGGCAGTTCTGGAGTTGAGCCACAGTCCGAAACAGTATGGAGACAAGCAAATCGATATAAGGTACCGAGAATTGCCTTTATAAACAAGATGGATAGAGCTGGAGCAAACTTTCTGAATGTCGTTCAGCAGATGAAAGATAGATTAGGCGCCTCACCTGTTCCCATCAATCTTCCAATAGGAGCTGAGGATGATTTTGAAGGAATGGTTGACTTGATTTCAATGAAAGCACTTTATTTTGATCTTGATGATATGGGTAAATCATATAGAGAAGAAGATATACCCGAATCAATGCTTGCAGACTGTGAAAATTACAGAGAACAAATGCTTGAGTCTGCTGCTGAAGCTTCTGAAGATCTTATGGATAAGTATCTTGAAAATGGTGATCTTACTGAAGAGGAAATCATCTTAGGGCTCAGACAAAGAACTTTATCTAACGAAATAGTTTTATGTCTTTGTGGCTCGGCATTTAAAAACAAAGGAGTTCAATGTGTCTTGGATGCAGTAATTAATTTTCTTCCATCGCCTGATGAGGTAGAAGCAATTAAAGGTGTCCTTGAAGATGAAGAGACTGAAGATCAAAGATCTTCTAGTGACGAAGAGCCCTTTTCTGCATTAGCATTCAAGATAGCTACAGATCCATTTGTAGGGACTTTAACCTTTATAAGGGTTTACTCAGGAGTCTTATCATCGGGAGATTCTGTTTACTCTCCTTCTCGAAGATCAAAGGAAAGAATTGGTAGGATGTTGCAGATGCATGCTAACAATAGGACAGAAATCTCTGAAGTAAGAGCAGGGGATATTTGTGCAGTAATTGGTTTGAAGGACGTTAGCACAGGAGAAACTCTTTGCGACAGAGACAAGTCTATCATTTTAGAGAGAATGACTTTTCCAGAACCTGTTATTTCAGTGGCTGTTGAGCCTAAAACTAAAACTGATCAGGAAAAAATGTCTACTGCATTAGGCAGGCTAGCTCAAGAAGATCCATCTTTCAGAGTAAATAGTGATGAAGAGTCTGGTCAAACAATTATATCTGGAATGGGAGAACTTCATTTAGACGTGATTGTTGATAGGATGAAAAGAGAATTTGACGTTGAAGCTAACATTGGTAAACCTCAGGTTGCATATAGAGAGACTATTAAACAGATGGTTGAGTCCGAAGGAAAATTTGTGAGGCAATCGGGCGGTAAAGGACAATACGGTCACGTTTGGATAAAAATTGAGCCTTTAATTCATGAGGATGCTGAAGAAGAAGACAGAGATATTTATGAATTCGTGAATTCAATCGTAGGAGGAACAATTCCGAGAGAATTTATTCCAGCCGTTGATAAAGGCGTTAAAGAGCAGATGGAAGCTGGCGTTATAGCTGGTTATCCCTTAATTGATGTCAAAGTAACTCTTTATGATGGTTCTTTCCACGATGTTGATTCGAGTGAAATAGCATTTAAGGTCGCTGCTTCTCAAGCTTTGAAAGATGGGGCTATTAGAGCTAAACCTGTTTTGCTTGAACCAATTATGAAGCTTGAAGTTGTCACTCCCGAAGAATACATGGGAGATGTTGTTGGAGATTTGAATAGAAGACGAGGAATTGTGCAGGGTATGAATGATATACCTTCTGGAAAGGCTCTAAATGGTGAAGTTCCATTGGCAGAAATGTTTGGTTACGCAACGGATTTAAGATCTGCAACTCAAGGTAGAGCAACGTTTACGATGGAACCTCTCAAGTACGCAGAAGTCCCCAATAACGTTGCGGAATCCATTATAAATAAAAGCTAATACGCTTGTTGACATCGAACCGATGTCCCAATAGAATTGCCGCTCGTCCGTGAGATGGATGGTTCGATTTAGAGATAAATCGGTTAGTTCTTTAACAGATATTTATTACTTTTGGAGGTTGGTTTGCAAGACCAGAATATTAGAATTCGGCTCAAAGCTTTTGACAATAAATTAATTGATAAATCAGCAAGAGAAATTGTTGATACTGTTAAAAGAACTGGCGCGGTTGTTAAAGGACCAATACCAATGCCTGTCAAAAAAAGTCGCACTACTATATTAATCTCGCCGCACAAGGATAAAGATGCAAGAGATCAATATGAAATCAGAACCTATAAAAGAGTGATGGATATCATCAAGCCCACTGAGAAAACTGTAGATGCTTTAATGAAGCTTGATCTTTCCGCTGGGGTTGACGTTCAAATCTCACTAGATGAGTTAAGCAAGTAAAATGATCGGATTGATAGGCATAAAAGAGGGAATGTCCCGGGTTTTCACAGAAGATGGAAATTCTGTGCCTGTTACCGTGGTAAAAATAGACTCCAATGTTGTAACCCAAATAAAAAAAATTGCTTCAGAAGGTTACTCATCAGTTCAAATATCTACCGGAACCAAAAAAGAAAAACATCTCACAAAATCTGAAAAAGCCCATCTCAATAAATCAAACACCGCCTCAGCAAAAACAATTAAAGAATTCCGAATCCAAGAATCAGACTTAGAAAATATCGAACTAGGTCAATCACTGGAGTTAAATATGTTTCAAGAAGGTCAGATTATTGATGTTACCGGTACAACCAAAGGAAAAGGCTTTGCTGGCACGGTCAAACGTTGGAATTTCGCAACGCAAGATGCGACACATGGAAATTCATTAGCGCATAGAAAACCTGGATCTATAGGTCAATGTCAAACTCCTGGAAGGGTTTGGAAAGGAAAAAAAATGGCAGGCCATTTAGGAAATACTCGCCAGACAACACAAAATTTAAAAATACAAAGAATAGATGTGGAAAATAGTCTTATTTTGGTAAAAGGTGCCTTACCTGGATCAAAAGGCTCTCCTGTCATTATAAAGCCAGCAACTAAAAACTAATCACCATGCAGCTTGCCTATTACAAAGAAAAAACATCAGCAGATTTGCCTGAGACTATTTTTGAACAAGATTTTAATGAAGATCTTGTTCATCAATTAGTAAACACTGTAATTTCAAATAATCATTGCGGCACTAAATCTCAGAAAAATAGATCTGATGTAAGCGGGGGTGGGAAAAAACCTTGGAGACAAAAAGGAACCGGTAGAGCAAGAGCCGGAACAACTCGTGGACCGATTTGGAGATCAGGTGGTGTTACTTTTGCTGCAAGACCCCAAATTACAAAGAAAAAAATTAATAAAAAGATGTTCAATAATGGAATTAAATCAATCCTTTCCAAATTAGCCAAAGAAGAAAGAATAATCTTGGTAAAAGATTTTTCTTTGGATGAACCAAAAACAAAAAAATTATTAGAATTAATCTCTCCTTTTGAGACTTCCTCTATAACGATCATTTTAGATGAAATTTCTCAAAATCTTCATTTAGCTTCAAGAAATTTAAAAAATATTTATATCACTGTTGCAGAACAAATCAATCCAGTAGATTTAATTTCACATGAAAAAATCCTACTTACAGATAAATCTTTAGAAAAAATCATAGGGGCATATTCATGAGTCAATTGCACCCATTGAAAGTATTAAATTCATCTCACCTTTCCGAGAAAGCTTCTTTAGCAATTCAAAATGCAAATAGTTACGTTTTTAAAGTTTCTTCATCTGCTAACAAGTTTCAAGTAAAAAAAGCTATTGAATCTTTGTACAAAGTTGAAGTTGAAAAAGTAAACATTATGAACGTAAAAGGCAAAACAAAAAGAACATTGAAGAACAAGATTAGAAAAAAAAGTGATTGGAAAAAAGCTTATGTATTTCTTAAGGAAGGAAATCAAATAGATTTATCAATTGAATAATTATGACTGTAGTTAAAGCAAAACCAACGTCTGCGGGAAGAAGATTTAGAAGCTTCCAGGTAGATCAGAACATTCATAAAGGAAAACCTCATGCACCTCTATTGACCACAAAAAGTAAAAATGGAGGAAGAAATAATAGGGGAAGAATAACTGTAAGACATCAAGGCGGTGGACATAAACAACATTACAGAATCATTGACTTTAAAAGAACAAAAGATGGGATACCTGCAATTGTTGAAAGAATAGAATATGATCCTAACAGAACGGCTCACATAGCTTTATTGTTATATTCAGATGGAGAAAGGAGCTACATAATTTCCCCTTCTGGGCTTAAACAAGGAGATACTGTTCAATCTGGTAACGACGCTCCAATAAAAGTGGGAAATGCGCTTGATCTAAATGCTATACCTGTTGGCTCGACTATTCATTGTGTCGAGCTAAAGCCAAAAAAAGGCGCTCAAATAGCAAGAAGTGCTGGATCTTATGTTCAGTTTGTCGCAAAAGAAGGAAATACAGCAACCTTAAGAATGAAAAGTGGTGAGGTAAGAAGAGTGCCTGTCGAGTGTAGAGCTGTTCTTGGAACCGTATCTAATTCTGAGCATTCCTTGAAATCTATTGGAAAAGCAGGCGCTAAGAGATGGTTAGGGGTTAGACCTACTGTAAGGGGTGTGGCAATGAACCCAATAGACCACCCTCATGGTGGTGGAGAAGGAAGAACTTCTGGGGGCAGACACCCAGTGTCACCTTGGGGTGTGCCTACAAAAGGTTTTAGAACAAGAAGTAATAAGAGAACAGATAAACAAATTATTAGAAGAAGGAAGAAATAGAAATGCCGCGCTCTATAAAAAAAGGTCCATTTATAGATCATCATTTGATGGATAAAGTCTCAAAGGCTGTTGAGTCTAAAGATAAGAGACCTATCAAAACATGGTCTAGGAGATCCTTGATCTCACCAGAAATGGTTGGCTTAACAATTTCCATCCATAACGGAAGACAGCACGTTCCTATATTCATTCAAGAGGATATGGTTGGACATAAGCTCGGTGAATTTGTTCCTACTAGAACTTTTAAACAACATTCAGGCGATAGGAAAGTTTAATGACAGAAGTTTCAGCAAAATTATCAAGATTTAAGTCCTCAGCATCAAAGATTAGACTCTTGGCAGATCAAATTCGTGGAAAAAAAGTTGATGAAGCCCTTGATATTCTTATTTTTAGTCCAAAGTCTGGTTCTAGAAATTTGAAAAAGCTTTTGGAATCTGCAATTTCTTCTGCTGAAAATAATTATGGTTTAGACATTGATACATTACATATCAGTCATATTTCTGTTGATGAAGCCCTAATTATGAAAAGAATAAGGGCAAGAGCTAGAGGAAGAGCAGACAGGATAGAAAAAAAGTCTTGTCATATAAACCTAAAATTAAGTAATTAAGGAGATAGAGTGGGACAAAAAGTTAATCCAGTAGGAATCAGACTAGGCATATCAAGAGATCATAACTCTGTATGGTTTGCAGAAAAAGATAAATATAGAGAGATTCTTTTCAATGATTTTCAAGTTAGAGAGTTTCTTAAAAAAGAACTTGATAATGCATTTGTTAGCAAAATCCATATAGAAAGGCCTGCTCAAAGTGCAAAAGTCACCATTCATACTGCAAGGCCGGGAATGATCATTGGTAAAAGAGGTGAAGATATCGACCGTTTGAGAGAGAAGCTAACACAAATAATGAATGTGCCGGTCAGTCTGAACATTCAAGAAATAAGAAAACCTGATCTTGATGCACAGCTTGTTGCTGCAAACATATCACTTCAACTTGAAAAGAGAGCAATGTTTAGAAGGGTTATTAAGAGAGCTGCTCAAAATACTATGAGACAGGGAGCGCTAGGCGTCAAAATTAAAGTTTCAGGAAGATTAGGTGGAGCTGAGATTGCCAGATCTGAATGGCATAAAGAAGGGAGAGTGCCTCTTCATACATTAAGAGCAGATGTTGATTACGGCTTAGCCGAAGCAAAAACTACTTACGGTATTATTGGTGTGAAGGTGTGGATATTTAGAGGCGAGTTAATAGATAAAAAAGTTAAGGAAAAAGACAAGGAAAGCTAATGTTTCAGCCAAAAAGGACTAAATATAGAAAACAAATGAAAGGTCGCAATCGAGGCCTTGCACAGAGGTCTAATTCTCTAGACTTTGGTACATTTGGTTTGAAAGCTACTTCAAGAGGTCAAATTACATCTCGTCAAATTGAGGCTGCAAGAAGAGCAATGACTAGACACGTAAAACGTGGAGCAAAAATCTGGATCAGAATCTTTCCCGATAAACCAATTACCAAAAAACCCCTTGAAGTCAGGCAAGGTAAAGGTAAAGGAAACGTAGAATATTGGGTTTCACCAATTAAACCAGGAAAAATACTCTATGAAATGGAAGGAGTTGATGAAGCTTTGGCCAGAGAGGCTTTTTCTCTTGCAGCTGCAAAACTTCCTGTTTCAACTCAATTTATCTCTAGAAAGGTTATCTAATGGCTAAAAATCCATCTCGTACTGATTTATTGAAGGACCTAGAGAAAACTAGATCTGAATTATTAGACCTTAAATTAAAGAGTTCATCTGCTTCACTTCAACAGACTCACCTTTTAAAGGAGAAAAAGAAGGCTGTTGCAAGAATTTTGACTTCTCTTAAAAAGCTAAAAGAACAAGAGGGTGCAAATGTCTGATAAAACAATAAGAACAATGACAGGCATGGTTGTAAGTTGTAACTCTCACAAAACTGCAGTTGCAAAAATAGATAGAACAGTCAAACACCCTAAATTAGGAAAAATAATTAAAAGGTCCTCGAAGATAAGTTTTCACGATGAAGCAAATGTTTGCTCGCTTGGCGACAAAGTTATTATTAAAGAATGTCGACCAATTTCAAAAACTAAATCATGGACATTGGTAGAAATACTCAAAGATGGTAAGTCATGATTCAAACAGAAACTATTTTAGAAGTAGCTGATAACAGTGGTGCCAGAAAAGTGATGTGTATCAAAGTGCTTGGTGGATCTAAAAGACGTTACGCAAGAGTTGGTGACGTTATTAAAGTGGCAATAAAAGAAGCCATTCCAACTGGCAGGGTTAAAAAAGGTCAAGTTGCAGATGCAGTTGTAGTTAGAACTAAAAAAGAAATCCGCAGAGAAGATGGATCAATCGTTAGATTTGATGACAATGCAGCTGTGCTTATAAATAACCAACAACAACCAATTGGAACAAGGATTTTTGGTCCTGTTTCAAGAGAGCTGAGATCGAATAATTTCATGAAAATAATTTCTCTAGCACCAGAGGTAATTTAATGAATAAATTAAGAACTGGTGATGAAGTGATTGTGATATCAGGAAAAGATAGAGGAAAAACTGGAACTCTAACTAAAATTAAAGGCGATAGATGTTTAGTGTCCGGAATAAAACTAGTAAAAAAACATGTAAAACCAAATCCTCAAATCAATGAACCTGGAGGGATTATTGAAAAAGAGTCCTTTATTAATATATCTAATATTGCTTTTTACAATAGCAGTACAAAAAAGAGAGATAAATTACTGATTAATTCAGATGAAAAAAATGGAAAGATCAGAGTTTCTAAATCAACAAATAAGGAAGTTAAATAGGTATGTCAATAACGAGAACTAACTATAAAGATAATGTCATCAGTTCACTAAAAGATGATCTGGGTGTTAAAAGCTCCATGGCTGTCCCCCAAATTACAAAGGTCACAGTAAATATGGGTTTAGGACCAGATGCACTCAACAATCGTAAATCAGTTGATGATGCTATTGCAGATCTTGAATTAATCGCAGGTCAAAAACCAATAAAGACTTTTGCAAGGAAGTCTGTAGCGAGCTTTAAAATAAGAGAAGGATTTCCAATTGGTTGTAAAGTTACTTTAAGAGGAAATAGAATGTATGAATTTTTAGACAGGTTGTTGTCTATAGCTATTCCTAGGGAAAGAGATTTTAGAGGTTTGAATCCAAAATCCTTCGATGGTCAAGGTAATTACTCATTGGGAATTAAAGAACACATTATCTTCCCTGAAATCGATTATGACAAAGTAGAAAAAATTCGCGGTATGGATATTTGTATTACAACCTCCGCTAACAATGATAGTGAAGGATTCGCCCTATTATCAAAATTAAACTTCCCATTTAAAAGTTAAAGGTAAAAATTATGGCTAAAGTTTCAATGATCGCTAGAGAGAATAAAAGAATAAAGATGGTTCAAAAGTTTGCAAAAAAGAGAGAGGAACTTAAAAAAGTCATCTCAGATATGAATGTATCTGATGAAGAAAGATATGAGGCAAGATTAAAACTTCAAAAACTTCCGAGAGATACGAGTCCTGTTCGTCTCCAAAGAAGATGTCAAATAACTGGAAGACCACATGCTGTATACAGAAGGTTTGGTCTTTCAAGAAATAAATTAAGAGAATTGGCTATGAATGGAGATGTTCCAGGGCTAGTTAAATCGAGTTGGTAGAGGTCATAAATGAGTATGCAAGATCCAATTTCTGACATGATTTCTAGAGTCATGAATGCTCAAGCTAGAGGGCATGCAACAGTAAGCTTTTCATCTTCTAAGATTAAAAATGCTATTTGCTCAGTTTTAGAGAAAGAAGGATTCATTTCATCTTTTAAGATTGAGGGCGAAGTAAGCAAAAAAACTATTCTAGTTTCCCTCAAATACCATCATGAAGCCCCAGTTATTAGAGAATTGAAAAGGATAAGTAAACCTGGGCTAAGAAAATATTTTTCATCAAAAGAAATTCCTTCAGTCAGAAATGGTTTGGGGGTTGGAATCATTACAACAAGTAAAGGAGTTTTGACAGATAAAGAAGCTAGAGAACATGGAGTAGGCGGAGAATTAATCTGCACTGTATTTTAATTATGGCTAGGAACACTGAAAGACCAATTTCAATTCAAGATGGTATAGAAATATCCGTCGTTGAAAACTTACTTAAAGTATCGGGTAAGAATGGAGACCTGTCTATGTCTATTCATCCTTCAGTTATGGCTAGCACTCCCGAGAGACAACTATTATTTTCTCCAAAAGAAAAAACTAAGGAATCTATTGCAATGGTAGGGACAATGAGGGCTTTGGCAATCAATATGATTAAAGGAGTTTCAGACGGTTTTGAAAAAAAATTGGAAATAAATGGCGTAGGTTACAGAGCAAAGCTTTCTGGAGACAAGTTGGAATTTTCATTGGGATTCTCTCATCCAGTAATCTATCAACTACCTGACGGGATAAGCGCCGATGTGCCCTCTCAAACTGAAGTTATTCTCAAGTCAGCTAATAAACAGCTTTTAGGAGAGACCGCTGCAAAAATTAGATCATTTAGACCTCCAGAACCTTATAAAGGAAAGGGGGTTAAATATACTGAAGAAAGAATTAAACGAAAAGAATCTAAGAAGGCTTAGGCATGAGTGATAAATTTACCGCGAGACAAAGAAGATCTAGGAAACTCAGATCTAAGACTAAAGAAATGAGTAATCACAGGCTATCAATTTTTAGATCTAACAATCAGATCTATGCTCAGGTTTTTTCTCCCGATGGGAAAGAAGTGCTTGCACATGCTTCCTCCACAGATAAAGAAGCAAAGCTTGATAAAGGCGGAAATCAAGCAGCTGCAAAAAAAGTTGGAGAATTGGTTGCTAAAAGAGCTATAGAGAAAGGCATTAAAAAGGTTACGTTTGATAGATCGGGATATAAATATCATGGTCGTGTAAAGAGTCTGGCAGAATCTGCACGTGAAGCGGGCTTAGAATTTTGAGGAATTATGGAAGAAAATATAGATCAGTTTAGTAATGAAGCTCTAGAAGAAAAACTTGTAGGGGTTAACAGAGTTGCAAAAGTTGTAAAAGGTGGAAGAATTTTTGGGTTTACAGCTCTTACCGTTGTGGGAGATGGAGCAGGCAAGGTTGGTTTCGGAAGAGGAAAGGCCAGAGAAGTTCCTATGGCTATTCAAAAAGCATTAGAAAATGCCAGAAAAAATATGATCAAGATTGAACTTAAAGGCTCTACTCTTCATTACCCAGTTAAATCAACTCATGGAAGTTCAACAGTTTATATGCAGCCAGCTTCCCCAGGTACTGGAGTAATTGCTGGCGGTGCGATGCGAGCTGTCCTTGAGCTCGCTGGTATTAAAGATGTATTAGCTAAAACATATGGCTCAACCAATCCAATTAACGTTGTTAGAGCAACTGTGAAGGGATTAGCAAGCGTTGAATCACCAGAACAGGTTGCAGAAAGGAGATCTTAAGAGGAAGAAATGTCTAACGAAATGATCAGAGTTAAATTAAAGAGAGGTTTGGCAGGCTCGATGAAAAATCAGAGACTTTCCATAAAAGGGTTGGGACTAAAAAAAATTAACCAAGTAGTTGAGGTTAAAAATACACCTGAAAATCTTGGAATGATTAAGAAAGCTCATCATCTTTTGGAGGTCTTAGAATAAATGTTAAAACTTAATAACCTTCAAAGAACAAACAAAAATAAAGTTTCTAAACGAATTGGAAGAGGAACAGGATCTGGTTCAGGGAAAACCTCGGGAAGAGGTCATAAAGGTCAAAAGGCAAGATCTGGAGCTTCAATAAGACCTGGATTTGAAGGGGGCCAAATGCCTATCCAACAAAGACTTCCGAAGTTTGGATTCACTTCTAGACAAAAACCATACAGCACACACATAAAACTCAGAGATATTGAAAAGCTTGATGAAAATCACATCACTTTAGAGGTTTTAAAGAAAAATAAAATTATTTCAAACAAGATAAAAAAAGTGAAGATCATTAATGGCGGTGAATTAACTAAAACAGTGAAAATTGAAGGTTTATCTGTTTCTAAATCAGTTGAGGAATTAATTAATAATCTAGGTGGAGAAATTATAAGTGGCTAGAAATCCAGCTAAATCATCTGGGCTGTCTGAACTTTGGGCTAGGCTTAGATTTGTTCTTTACGCAATAATTATTTATCGCATTGGAACTCATATTCCGGTTCCCGGCATTGATCCCATGAAGCTGTCTTCTTTATTTGATCAAAATCAAGGAACTCTTCTAGGATTATTCAATATGTTTTCTGGAGGTGCTCTAGAAAGAATGAGTATCATGGCTCTAAATGTCGTTCCTTATATTACTGCGGCTATTGTGATGAATCTTTTAGAGGCCACAACTCCAAGCTTAAAAAAAATGTTTAGACAAGAAGGTGAAGTGGGTAGGAGAAAAAGGACCAATTATGTTCGTCTAGGCACCTTAGGGCTCGCAATAATTCAATCTAGTGGTTTTGCGATAGCACTGTCGAGTCAAGGGCTAGCTAGCACACCTGGAAATTTATTTATTGTTACAGCAGTAATTTCTTTTGTAACTGGAACAATGTTTTTAGTATGGCTTGGAGAGCAGGTAAATGAGAGAGGCATAGGAAATGGGATATCACTCATAATTTTTGCCAGTATTGTTTCTGGATTGCCAAGAGCAATAGGACAATCTTTTGAAGGAGCAAGACAAGGAGAAATCAACTTAATTGTTCTTTTATCTGTTGCTCTTCTCGCAATTTTAGCTATTGCTTTTATTGTTTGGGTCGAAAGGGCGCAAAGAAGAGTTTCGGTTAATTACGCTAAAAGACAGATTGGTAACCAAATGGCTATGGGACAAACTTCTCATGTTCCTTTAAAAGTAAACATGTCAGGAGTAATTCCTGCTATCTTTGCTTCATCGATAGTCCTTTTTCCAGCTTCAATTAGCACTTGGTTTGGTCAATCTGAAGGTTTCGAGTGGTTGCAAGAAATATCACTGGCTCTAAGTCCTGGGCAACCTTTATATGTAATAGTTTTTGCAGTTTTGATAGCTTATTTCTGTTTCTTCTATACCGCCATTCAATTTCCGGCAAAAGATATATCAGATAATTTAAAAAGATCTGGAGGATTTTTACCTGGAATAAGACCAGGCGATCAAACAGAGGGCTACATTGATAGTGTAATGTCTAGATTAACAGTGTGGGGATCAATATATATGATTGCAGTATGTTTGCTTCCTCAATTCTTAATTGTCTCTGCAAATGTACCTTTTTATCTTGGGGGAACATCACTTTTAATTGCTGTGGTAGTAGTCATGGACTTCATGGCTCAGGTACAATCGCATCTTTTATCAAGTCAATATGACTCTTTAATGAAAAAAGCTAATTTAAAAAATTATAGAAGGTAATTGTGAAAGTAAGAGCTTCAGTAAAAAAAATGTGTAAAGGTTGCAAGATAATCAAAAGACACGGCACCGTTTTCGTTATCTGTAACATCGAACCAAGACATAAACAGAGGCAGGGGTAGTAAATATGGCTAGGGTAGCAGGTGTAAATATTCCAGATAAAAAACAAGCTTGGGTTTCCTTAACTCATATATTTGGTATCGGTAGAACGAGGGCTTTGTCTATTTGTGATCAATTAGGCATTGAAAAAACTTCTTTGATTGGAAGCTTGAGTGAGGAAGATTTAGAAAAACTTAGAAAAGCGGTAAATGAGTTTCTTGTAGAAGGAGATTTAAGAAGAGAAATAAGTACCAATATAAAAAGACTTATGGATTTAGGAACTTTAAGAGGAATCAGACATAGGAAACATTTACCCGTGAGAGGGCAAAGAACAAAGACTAACGCTAGAACCAGAAAAGGACCTAGAAAACCAATTAGAAGATAAATATGGCAAAACAAGGAACAAAATCAAAAAAGAATAGCAGATCATATAATGATGCTATTGCGCACATATACGCTACATTTAATAACACCATTATTAATATAACCGATAGACAAGGAAATACTTTAACTTGGGCTAGCGCCGGCGGATCGGGATTTAAAGGTTCTAGAAAAAGCACTCCTTTCGCTGCCCAGGTGGCAGCATCTAAGGCTGGTGATGCTGCTAAAAACTTTGGAATAAACAATCTAGAAATTGAAGTTTCTGGACCTGGGGCAGGTCGAGAATCGGCTGTTAGAGCTCTAAATGGTTGCGGTTTTAAGATTACTAAAATTTCGGATGTAACTCCTATTCCTCATAATGGGTGTCGTCCACCAAAAAAGAGAAGGGTGTAAAGTGGCAAGATACAGAGGACCAAGAAATAAATTATCGCGAAGGGAAGGGACTGATCTGCTTTTAACAAGTGGGTATAGGTCATACGAATCTAAAATCAGATCTGAAAATCCTCCTGGACATCACGGAGCAAAAAGAATTAGAACTTCAGACTATGGTTTGCAGTTGAGAGAAAAGCAAAAAGTAAAAAGAATGTATGGAGTTTTAGAAAGGCAATTTAGAAATTACTACAAGGCTGCAGCTAGCAGCAGAGGTGAGACAGGAACAAATCTCCTTCAATTCTTGGAGGCTAGACTAGATAACGTGGTTTATAGAATGGGATTTGCTGCTACTCGTGCCGAAGCAAGACAATTGGTTAATCATAAATCAGTTTTGGTTAATGCAAAAAAAGTAAACATTCCCTCTTACCAAGTATCGGAAGGAGATGAGATAAGTATTTCTGAGAAATCAAGAAATCAAAAGAGAATTTCTCAATCTTTTGAAATTTTTAAAACTAGGGAGCCATGTGAATGGATCGAAGTAAACCATGATGATTTTTCGGGTATCTACAAAAATACTCCAGATAGAGATTCGCTCAGTAATGAAATAAATGAAAGTTTTATTGTTGAGCTTTATTCAAGATAACTTTAAAGAGGATATTCTATGACAGATAATTTCGATATGATTAAAGACTTCTTAACTCCAAAAGAAATTTTGGTAGAAGAAGTTGATTCAAATAATTCAAAAATAGTACTGGAACCTCTTGAAAGAGGTTTTGGACACACCTTAGGCAATGCTCTGAGAAGAATTATTTTATCTTCAATTCCAGGAGCAGCGGTTTCTGAGGCAAAAATAAATGGGGTTCTTCATGAATTTGGCTCTATCGATGGAGTTAAAGAAGATGTTATAAACATCCTTCTAAATTTAAAGGGTCTTTCTGTAAGACTTTCAGATCAAGAAGAAGTTGAGATATCAGTGAGTAAGTCAGGATCTGGAGATATTAAGGGTAAAGATTTTGAACTACCTGCTGGAGTGGAAATAGTAAATCCAGATCACGTAGTTGCAACTCTTGCTGACAAAGGCTCTCTTGAAATGACAGCGAAAATTACAAAAGGTAGAGGTTATGTTCCTGTAGATATTATTGCTTTAGCAGAAAGTGAAGATACTGAAGTTGGCTCTCTTAAGATTGATGCTTCATACAGTCCAATTAAAAAAGTTTCTTATTCAGTTGAAAATGCAAGAGTTGAAAATAGAACTGACTTAGATAAGCTAATTTTGGAAGTTGAAACTAATGGAACAATCGATCCCGAAGAGATCGTAAGGTTAGCAGCAACTATTCTGCAAAGACAGCTAATGGCCTTTGCTGAATTAGGATTTGAAGCTGAAGAACCAGAGGAAGATGAAGCTCCTCCAGTTGACCCAATCATGCTTAGACCTGTAGATGAACTCGAATTAACAGTAAGATCAGCTAATTGTTTAAAGGTAGAAAAAATTCATTATATTGGAGATTTGGTTACTCGAAAGGAGTCTGACCTCTTGAGGACTCCTAATTTAGGTAGAAAGTCACTAAATGAAATCAAAGAAGTTCTCGCTGCCAGAGGATTGTCTCTAGGTTTAGAGCTAGATAACTGGCCTCCATCAAATGTTGAAGGTTAATAGATGAGACACCAAAAAACAGGCAGAAAATTTGGTCGCACAAGCGATCAAAGAAAAGCTATGTTTAAAAATATGGTCATTTCCTTAATTGAGACTGAGTCTATAAAAACGACTGTTCCAAAGGCAAAAGAACTTAGAGGCGTCTTTGAGCCACTAGTTACTTTAGCTAAAGTTGACTCTGTTGCTAATAGAAGAAGGGCTTTTTCAAAACTTAGAAATGATTCTGCGGTAGGAAAGCTTTTTTCAGATCTAGGCCCAAGATTCATGGATAGGCCAGGTGGATATCTTAGAATTATTAAGATGGGACCTAGACCTGGTGACTCAGCTCCAATGGCATTTGTTGAGCTTACTGAGAAGACTGAAGATTCATCTGAAGAGATATCGCAAAAAGATTAATCCAGCATTTCCTTGAGAAATCTCCCAGTATGAGATTTCTTTATTTTTGATATTTCTTCTGGAGTTCCTTCTCCTATTATTTTTCCGCCCCCAGAACCTCCTTCTGGACCAAGATCTACAATCCAATCAGAGTTAGCGATCACATCTAAGTTATGTTCAATAATTACAACAGTATTACCTTGTTCATTTAATTTATTAATGACTTTTAATAATAGGTTTACGTCATGAAAATGAAGACCTGTTGTTGGTTCATCTAAAAGATAAAGAGTATCACCAGTTGCAACTTTGCCTAGCTCTTTGGCTAATTTTACTCTTTGTGCCTCTCCGCCAGATAATGTTGTGGCTGGTTGGCCAATTTTTATGTAGCTCAATCCTACATCGAAAAGAGTTTGTAATTTTCTTTTTATTGTGGGAATTGAATCAAAAAATTTTAAGGATTCTTCAACGTTCATATCAAGAACTTCAAAGATGTTTTTTCCCTTGAATTTCACCTCAAGAGTCTCTTTGTTATACCTTTTTCCATCACAAACATCACATTTAACATAGACATCAGGAAGAAAGTGCATTTCTACCTTAATTAAACCATCTCCTTGACAGGTTTCACATCTGCCTCCCTTTACATTAAAGCTAAACCTTCCAGGTTTATAACCTCTCGCTCTCGCTTCTTCTGTTTCTGAAAATAGCTCTCTAATAGGTGTGAAAATTCCGGTGTAAGTAACTGGATTTGACCTCGGAGTTCTACCGATAGGAGACTGGCTAATTTCAATAATCTTATCCAATTTCTCTTCTCCTGAAATATTTTCAAATTCTTGACAGTCGTAATTAGATTTTTGAATCTTATTTGCCAAAGCAGGATATAAAGTTTGATTGATGAGAGTAGATTTCCCAGATCCTGAGACTCCAGTAATACTGATGATTTTTCCTAATGGCAAATTCAAATTTACTTTCTTGAGGTTATTTCCATTACACCCTTTAATACAAAGAGTTCCTTTTTCAGTCTTTTGAAAATTATCGATCTTAATATCTTTTTTCCCAGACAAATATTGCCCTGTGAGAGAATTCTCTTGCTTAAGTATCTCTTTGTAATTGCCCGCAAAACTTACATGTCCTCCATGAATACCTGCTCCTGGACCAATATCAATGATGTGATCAGCACATTCTATGGTTTCTTTATCATGCTCAACTACAATAACGGTATTCCCTAAGTCTTTTAGTCTAAACAAGGTAGATAAAAGTCTTTTATTATCCCTTTGGTGGAGGCCAATTGATGGCTCATCAAGAATATAAGTAACTCCTACAAGTCCAGCCCCGATTTGACTTGCAAGTCTAATTCTTTGGGCTTCTCCACCACTCAGAGTATCTGCACTTCTTGATAATGTAAGATAATTCAACCCAACGTCAGATAAAAACTTTAGTCTCTCTTTAAGCTCTTTAACTATCTTCTCTGCAATGGCTCCTTTTTTCCCTTTTAAATTCAAGTTATTAAAAAAATCAAGGCAATCATCAATGGTCATGTTTGTGATATCCCAAAGTTCTTTTCCATTTATCTTCACAGATCTTGCCTCTTTATTTAATCTTGAGCCTTCGCAAGACATGCAAACAGTGTTCGTCATATATTTAGACAAATACTCTCTAGAAAAAGCTGATTCACTTTCTTTAAATCTTCTTTCAATATTATTTAGTACACCTTCAAAAGGTTTAAAAGATTCTCTGAGATTTCCTCTCTTAGAAACATAACTAAAATCTATAATTTCTCCAGAACTACCATTAAGTATTTTTTCTTTTATATCCTCTGATAAATCTTCATAAGACTCATCTAAAGAAACGCCATAGTGTTTTGCTACCCTGTTGAGAAGGTAATGGTGATACATCTGACTAGAATCCCATCCTTCAATTGCTCCTTGATTTAAGCTTAACTCCGGTCTAACGATTACTTTTTTTCTATCAACTTGAGATTTCTGACCTAATCCGTCGCAATCATCGCAGGCTCCAGAAGGGCTATTGAACGAAAATAATCTCGGTTCTAATGAAGCAATGCTGAATCCACAGTGCGTACAAGCCATTTTTGTAGAAAATGTTACATCTTTTTTAGATTTATCAAGGAAAGAGATGGTCACAATTCCATCTGATTCCTTCAATGCAGTCTCTATTGATTCAGATAATCTTGATTTATTTTTTTTTGTAATAGATAGCCTATCAATGACAATATCAATATCATGTTTTTTATTCTTGTTAAGTTGAGGTAGATTATCCAAATCAATAATTTCCCCATTAATTTTTGCTCTAATAAATCCACGTACCTTCAAATCGTTTAATAGAATTAAGTGTTCACCTTTTTGTTGACTTACTAGAGGACATAAAACTATAGCTCTTTCATTTTCCTCATCTATAAAAAGCTTATCTACTATCTGATCTATACTTTGTGACTCAAGTGAGATTCCATGATCTGGACAAAACGGTGTGCCAACCCTTGCATAAAGAAGTCTCAAATAGTCGTATATTTCTGTTACAGTCCCAACGGTAGATCTTGGGTTATGAGAAGTAGACTTTTGCTCAATTGAAATCGCAGGAGATAAACCGTTTATATGATCTACATCAGGCTTATCCATGACTGATAAAAATTGCCTCGCGTAAGAGGATAACGATTCAACATACCTTCTTTGACCCTCAGCATAAAGAGTGTCAAAAGCTAAGGAAGACTTTCCAGATCCAGATAGTCCGGTAATAACAGTCAGTTTATCTCGAGGAATTATCACATCGATGTTTTTTAAATTATGCTGTTTAGCACCTTTGACTTCGATATTTTTCATTTATTTATAAATTGTCTTTTCAGATGGATTATAATGATTTTAGATTAAATTTAAGGTGCATTATGGCTCGAAGCGGAATAAATAAGGTTATATTAGTTGGTAACCTCGGAAAAGACCCCGATATGAGGTACACAGCCGGAGGAGACGCAGTTGCTAATCTTAGTATAGCTACATCTGAAAGCTGGAATGATAATCAGACTGGAGAAAAAAAGGAAAAAACAGAATGGCATAGAGTAGTTTTTTTTAGAAGAATCGCAGAAGTATGCGGCGAATATTTAAAAAAAGGTTCCTCTATTTACATTGAAGGCTCTTTACGAACAAGAGATTGGGAAGACGATCAAGGAAACAAGAGATACACAACAGAAATTATAGGCAGAGAAATGCAAATGTTAGGGGGGCGTAGATCAGAGGATAGTATGGATCAGAGTCCTCAAATGAGCAATCCTAGTCCACAACCTCAAGAAGGCCTAGTAGACGATGAAATTCCTTTCTAGGATTTTAGTTTTTCAAAAATTAAACTAACGTTAGTTCCTCCAAAACCAAAACTGTTATTCATTACAGTATTTAAATCTATATTTCTGACTTCAGAAACTAAGTCTAATCCCTCACCCTCAACAATAGAGCTTGA
>CABZTA010000017.1 GCA_902528485.1 uncultured SAR86 cluster bacterium | reverse complement strand
ATAAATTAGGAGGATTTGATAAAAACTTTAAACTTGCTTCAGATTATGACCTGATGATTAGGTTTTTGATAGATACTTCAACAAAATCTTATTATTTTGAAGGATGTAAAGTAAAAATGAGATACGGAGGAGCCACGACTAGAAGTTTCCTCAATATTTTGTTAGGTAATATTGAAATTTTGAAGTCCTTAAAAAAGAATGGTGTCGAAGTGGGAAAATTCTTTTTATTCCAAAAATTGATTTCTAAACTGATGCAATTTATGAATTTAACTTAGTGTTTAATTGATTTATAGAAAAGAAATAGATGGTCTAAGAGCAATAGCTATATTGCCGGTAGTTTTTTTTCATGCAGGCTTTAGTTATGCCTCAGGTGGGTATGTTGGAGTAGATATCTTTTTAGTGATAAGTGGATATCTAATTACTTCTCTGATTCTGTCAGATAAATCAAATAATAAATTTTCTCTGTTAAATTTTTATGAAAGAAGGGCTAGAAGAATTTTACCAGCGCTTTTCTTAGTAATTCTATTGTCAATTCCTTTTGCTTTCTTATTGATGCTTCCAATAGAGCTAACAAATTTTTCATGGAGTGTTTTGGCAACTACATTTTTCTCATCAAATATTTTCTTTTGGAGAGAGGCAGGTTATTTTGCATCACCTTCTGAGTTAAAGCCTTTATTACATACTTGGAGTTTAGCTGTCGAAGAGCAATTTTATGTTTTGTTTCCTCTGTTCCTATTAATCATCCTAAGATTCAAATTAAAAACTTCGCTTTTGTTTATTTTGTTATTTTTGTTTTTGAGTTTAGGGTTAGCTCAAGTAGCTTCATCCAAATTTCCTTCAGCTAATTTTTATTTGCTTCCCACAAGGGGATGGGAATTATTATGCGGTTCAATTTTAGCTTTTTATTTTTTTTCAAATCCTAATAAGAAAATTTTTAACAGTAACTTGTTAAATGACTTTTTTTCTTTTCTTGGTTTTATTCTTATCATTTACTCAATTATCTTTTTTAACGATAAAACACCTTTTCCTAGTTTTTGGACTTTATTCCCTGTTATTGGGACTTCACTGCTAATACTTTTTACAAATGAAGAAACTTTTATTGGAAGATTTTTATCAATAAAACCTCTAGTTTTTTTTGGTTTGATCAGTTATAGCCTCTATTTATTTCACCAGCCAATTTTTGCATATGCCAGAATTTATAGTTTTGATTCAATAAATGAAACTCATTATTACCTATTGATGCTCTTAGCAATTGTATTTTCCTATCTTAGCTGGAGATTTTTTGAAAGCCCATTTAGAAACAAAGATAAAATATCTACTAAATTTCTAATATTTTCAATTCTAGGCATGACATGTTTTTTTGTATTAATTTCTTCTTTAGTAATTAAAAATAATGGCTTTTATGAAAGGTATGACCTAGATGAAGATTTAATAGAAACCATGACTAGGGATGATAATGAGGATTGTTTTGCCATTCAATACGCTCATTCATCTTTGGAATGGGGTTGTGATTTAGGCGATATAAATTCAGAAACTAATTATGATTTTGTTTTATTTGGAGACAGTCATGCAAATACTTACATCAATATAGTAGATAAATTAGCATCAAAAAATAATAAAAAAGGTTTTTTTGCTGGAATTAGTGGTTGTCCACCTTTGCTAGGTGTAAATTCTTTTGATCCATTGAATGGCCCATTTGATTGCGAAAAGCTGAATGAGAGAGTTTTAAATTTTATTAAAATCAATAAAATAAAAAATATAATTCTTGTTGCAAGATGGTCTTACTACACTCATGGTGATTTTAAACAGCAGGATATAAGATTTTTGAGAACAGAAATTTTTGCTCAGAAAGAATTAGAATCGTCAAAGAATGCATTCAATCAAGGCCTAGAAAGAACCATTGAAGCGTATCAAAATATTGGAGTTAAAGTAATTATTATTAAGCAATATCCGCAGCAGAGAATTAATCCAAAAGATCTATTTTATAGAAAATTTAATGAATCTAATTTTTCTGAACTTATAGAAAAATACTCTGTAAGCAAGGAAAAGAATAACGAAATAAATTATTTTGCTAATAATTTATTCTCGAATGTTTCATATGAAAGTTTCAATTTAATTGATTTCAGTCCATCTTTTTGTTCTTCAAAGTGTTTGATGGGTGATCAAGATGGAAGTTATTATTATGATGACGATCACCTAAGTGACTATGGTATGAGTCTGATTTCAGATGATGTTAATAATTTAATAATTTCGCTTGATTAGAATGGGTAAACTTTCAGTTGTAGGTGGTTCGGGTTTTTTAGGACAATCTTTTCTAAATATTTATTCAAAAAAAAATAAAGATTTTGAAATTCTTGATATAAATGAACCAGAAAATTTTAAATCTCAATTTAAAATATTTAATGTTTCAAAAAAAGAAGAATCTTCAAATTTGAGTGGGGATATTATTCTAAATTTAGCTGCAGAACATCGAGATGACGTAAAACCTGTACAAAAATATTATGAAGTGAATGTTCAAGGGGCAAAAAATTTATGTTCTATTGCCAATAAAAAAAATATCAAAACAATAATTTTTACCAGCACTGTGGCTGTATATGGTTTTGCAGAAAAAAATTCTGATGAAAGTGCGCCAATAAATCCTTTTAATCATTATGGAAGATCAAAAGCCCAAGCAGAAGAAATATATTTAGATTGGTTTAATGAAGATCCAACTTCTAGAAGGCTAATAATCATAAGGCCAACAGCTATTTTTGGGAAAAATAATAGAGGAAATATCTATAATCTATTCAAACAAATAGAATCTGGATTATTCACAATGATTGGCTCAGGAAAAAATATAAAATCAATTGCATATGTCGATAATGTTTCAGAATTTATTGATTATTCTTTAAATTTCACTAACGGCTTACATATATTCAATTACGTTGATAAGCCTGATATGAATATGAATGAATTAGTTTCAATGACAAAAAAAATATTAAAAGTAAAAAGTACAATTAATTTAAAGATACCTTATTTTTTAGCATTAATTTTAGGGTATGTTGCTGATTTTTTTGGCTTTATTCTAAGAAAAAATATTCCAATATCATCGATAAGGGTAAAAAAATTCTGTTCTGATACACAATTTGAAACATCTGTTAACTCTACACAATTTGCAGCAAGCTATTCATTAGAAGAAGCCATTAACAAAACTTTAGAATTTGAATTTTCAAAACAAAGGTAACTGAAATCTTTAACTCTTTTTACAGAATTCTTTTTAATTTAAACAATCAAAAAAAAATAATATTTATCAAAAATAATTTTGAATTAAAGAAAGCTAAAGAAAAACTTTTGAAATACGATGTCTTTGCTATCGATACTGAATTTGAATGGAGGAAAACTTATTTTCCAATTATATCTTTAGTGCAAATAGCAACAAAAAATGAAATATATTTGGTTGATTGTAAAAATTGTAAAGCAGACGATATTCTGAAAAGTCTGTTCGAAGATCCTGTTAAAAAATTCATTATTCATGCTGCTAGAAGCGATACAACAGTTATTTCAAAATGCTTAAATATATTCATTAAGAATGTTTTTGATGTTCAAGTTGCGGAAAAAAAGTTAAATAATATTGATTCAGAAAGTTATAGATCAATTGTTTTCAAGTATTTTTCAATAAGCCTTAATAAATCTGAAACGAACTCAAATTGGTTAAAAAGACCTCTCACTAAAAAACAAATTAATTATGCATCAGAAGATGTTTTATTCTTAATCGAAATTTATGAAAAACAGAGAAACTTGTTGGAGAATAAAAATTTGTACGATGAGGTTTTAGTTGAATCTTTGAAGGAAGCTAATCTAGGGAATGCAGATCTCATAACGTCGAGACTAAAAAAATTTAAAAGTTCAAATGAATTCGATAAAAAAATTTTTTTGTGGAGAGAAAATTTATCCAAAAATTTAAATATTCCTCCATCTTTTGTATTGAAAGATAAAAAAATAAAATTAATCTCAAATATTTTAAAAGAAAATATTGATTTGGATAGATTGAAAAAGCATTTTCCTGATAAAGAAATATTTTTTGATTTTTTAGAGGAATTTAAAATATGATTTTCTTTTTCTTTTTTACTTATTTAGTAATTTCTTTATTTATTTGTTTTTTCATAAGGAGTTTATTTAAAAATAAACACCTTAAACGATTATTTTTTTCATTTTTTTTTAGTCTATTTATAACCATTTGGTTCTCAATACCTGGCTCTAATCAAATGGCTCCAATTTTTTCGATTATGATTGTCAATGTCCTTGAGGGGAATGAATTTTTTTCTATGAGAATTTTTAGACCCTTTATTACTTTATTCGTATTTATTATTTTTGTTGATTATTTATATTTTTTAAGAAGAGCTAAAACTTAACTATATCCATTTTTGAATCGAGTACTGAAACAATGCCCACTTGATTCATTCCTTTCATAATTCCTGCACATTCTCCCGGATTAAAAATATATGAACCATTTAAAATTTCATCTCTATATCTGTGGGTGTGACCATGGACAATGATATTGTCATCCTCAAAGAAGTAATCTTTTAAATCTTCTGGATCGTGGATGGCATATAAAACTCTTTTATTAGGTAAATCTATCTTAAGTAAATCAGAAAAGGCAAAAGAATATTTATCACAAACCTCTAATAAAGAATCTTTTTCATCTAAATCGTTGTTTCCAAAAACCCCTTTTAGAGGCATTTCAAGCAATTTAAAAACTTCTAAGGATTTCGGGAGTGTTATATCACCAGTGTGAATAACAAAATCTACAGAGCAATTATTGAAAATCTCACATATTTTCTCAATGTTTTTGAGATTATTATGCGTATCGCCAGTTAGGCCAAACTTCAAGTCTATTAATTTACTTTTTCTAAGATATGAATTCCACAAGCTGTGCCAAGACCTATTACATGAGTCATTCCTATTCTTGCTCCTTCAACTTGTCTTGCACCAGCTTCTTCTCTCAGATGTGTACAAATCTCATATATATTGGCAATACCTGTTGCACCCAATGGATGTCCTTTTGATAATAGACCTCCAGACACATTAACAGGAACTTTACCTCCAAGCTCAACGTGGCCCTCATCGATCATTTTTCCAGCTTCACCATCTTTACAAAGTCCAAGATTTTCGTAATGAAGCATTTCTGCGGTAGCAAAACAGTCATGAAGTTCAACAAGATTTACATCTTCTGGCCCAATCCCAGCTTGCTCATATGCATCTTTTGCTGCTAAACGTGTACATGCATTTACATCTGGCATTACAAGGTCTCTGTCTGTGAAAGGATCACTCGCAAGAGCAGAGGCTCTAACTTTTACTGCTCTACTCATTCCGAGTTCTTTAGCTTTCTTTTCAGAAACCAAAACTGCAGCTGCAGAACCATCAACATTTACAGAGCACATAAGCTTTGTATTTGGATAAGAGATCATCTCAGCATTCATAACTTCATTTAAAGGTGTCTCAATTTGATACATTGCCTTTGGATTCATTGTTGAGTGATGATGGTTTTTAACAGAAATTTTCGCAAACTGTTCAAAAGTAGTTCCATGCTCTTTAGTATGTTCCATGCCAGCCTCAGCAAAAACACAAGGCATAGTACCAGATCCTAAAAGACCTTCTTTGGGAATACCATCTCCACCGCCAGCTCCCCCTAGAAGTCCTTTACCCATTTGTTCGACTCCAACTGCAAGAACAACATCATACATGCCTGCTTTTATTGACATCCAAGCCTCTCTAAAAGCCGTTGCACCAGTTGCACAAGCATTCGCAACATTGACAACTGGCATTCCAGTCTGCCCAATCTCTTGAAGAATTCTTTGTCCAACCATTGCATTGGCTTGTCCTAGGTTTCCACAATAAAGAGCTTGCATATCTTGAATTCCTAAACCTGCATCATCTAAAGCCATTAAAGCTGCTTCAGCTCCAATATTGGGAACACTTCTGTCTGGAAATCTTCCAAACTTAATCATATCAACACCCATCACGTAAACATCACTCATAATTTCTCCTTAATTAAGCTGGTTCAAAGAAATAACTAAGATAAGAATTTCCTTCTTTATCTTTTCTGCCTAAAGCATCGCCATAAGTTATTTTCACTGGCATATTAAATTCTATTTTATCAGGATCTGGTTCAATATTGATTAAATTTCCTTTTATTGTTCCTCCATCATCTAAATCAACAATGGCTGAGATATAAGGGACATCGATTCCAGGAAATGATCTAAAAACTATCGCGTAGCTATGCAAGACTCCTGTTTCGGAAAGTTTGATAACTTCCATCTCGTTCCTTGCAAAACACTTAGAGCATACATTTCTCTCACCCAAGTAAGTAGATTCACATTTTTTGCATCTATAGCCTTCAAGATACGGATCACCGTCATCTGGGATCTTTAAGAAATCTACTACTGGTAAAGGTTTTGTTTCAGACATATTTCCCCCGATAAAACTTATCCATGTAAAATATTAAAGCATAGCAATGCATAAAAATTAAGAAAAAATGAGTTTAATTGGTGGAATTGTCGGCGGCATGATTGGTTTCACTTTACTTGGACCTATAGGTGCTCTTGTAGGAAGCGTCATGGGATCAAGAATGACAAGGCAAGCAAAATCTAGAAGGAATCCAAATAATTTAGATCATCAAGTAGCTTTTTTTACAGCATTATTTGCATGTTTAGCAAAAATTGCTAAAGCTGACGGACGAGTCAGCGAAGAGGAAGTTTCAAAGATTGAAAGCTTTATATCAAACAAGTTTAACTTTAGTGAAGATGAAAGGAATTTTGCCATAAATATTTTTCAGAAAGCAAAATCAGATAGCAGTTCCTTTGATGCATATGCTAATCAGCTTTATCAACTCTTAGGCTCTAGCCCAAATTCACTTCTGGTTTTTTATGAACTTTTATTTGAATTAGCGATGGCGGATGGAGAGCTGCATAAAAATGAAGAAAAGTTATTAAAGAAGATTCCCAATATCTTTAGATTTGATAAAAGTGTTTATGAAGATTTATATAACAAATACGTTGGAAAAATCTCAGATGCTTACGAAATTTTGGGAGTTACTAAAGATATGACTTTGGATGAAATAAAAAAAGAATATAGAGTTAAAAGAAAAGAGTTTCATCCAGATGCACTGATTTCAAAAGGACTGCCCGAGGAATTAATTGAAAAAGCAAAAGAAAAATTTATAGAAATACAAGCAGCATTTGAGATAATAGAGAAAGAAAAAAGATGATTAAATTAATTTTAAAAATAGACAACTTTTTAGAGAACTTAAAAGCCTTTGATTTCATCGGGCTATTCTTTTTGAGAGCCTACTTATTTTTTATATTTTGGAATGCTGGAGTGAGAAAAATAGCATGGGATGATGGCATACCTAATGTTGAAAGGTTTTCAGAGTTTTTGGGTCCAGGAGGGGAAGATAATCTCAATTTAATTCTACCTGATCTATTTGCTTGGTTGACAGTGATTGCCGAAGCATCAGGAGCAGTTCTTTTATTAATAGGCCTTTTTTCAAGATGGGCAACTGTCCCCATTCTAGTTTGCATGGTAGTAGCTACTTATTACCATTCTCCAAACGGCTGGAATGCAGATGCAGGCGGCTATGAGATGTCAGTGACTTATTTTTTAATGACAGCAATCATTTTACTATTTGGTCCAGGCAAATATTTATCGCTGGATTTTTGGGTTCAAAGAAGATAGATGAATTTTGATTCCATTTCTCAAGAACCTCTTCTTGAAGTCAAATATTTTCTTGAGCAGGCCAGAGATAAAAAGTTGAGAGACTGGAATGGTATGACCGTATCAACTGTAGATGAAGAGCAAAGACCTTCCTCAAGGGTCGTATTACTTAAGAAATTTACTGATGATGGTTTATTCTTCTATACCAATTATCTAAGCAAGAAAGGTAAAGATATTTCAATAAATAAAAATGTTTCAATAAATTTTTGGTGGAGGGAGTTACAAGTTCAAATTAGGATCGGTGGATCTATATCAGAAGCCTCCAGAAAAGAATCAGAAGAATATTTTAATTCGAGACCAAAAGGTTCAAGAATTTCGGCTATTATTTCCAACCAAAGTGAAGAAATAGAATCTTTTGAGAGCTTTCAAGAAAAAGTTGAAACAGCCATTAATTCTCTAAGAGGGGAAGATATTAAATTACCTGAGCATTGCGGTATGTATAAAATTAAGCCTCTGCAGATTGAAATTTGGAAGGAGGGAGAATATCGTAGACACGAAAGAACACAATTCAAATTAGAAGGAAAAAAATGGATAAAATCTTTCCTTTCACCTTAAAAAATATAAATAATAAAGTAAAATGAACATTAAAGGCCCCTCGTATAGGTCAAAAAATGATAGAAATTACACTTCCTGATAAATCCAAGAGAAAATTTGAAGAGCCTCTTAGTATAATAGAGTTAGCTCAAGATATTGGCCCCGGTTTGGCAAAAGCAACATTGGCAGGTGTTATCAATGGAGAAGAGCATGATGCTTGTGACCTGATAGATAAAAACTCTGAAGTCTCAATTTTAACTAGCAAAGATAAACAGGGAATAGACATTATTCGACATAGTTGTGCTCACCTATTTGGACATGCCATCAAACAAATATTTCCCAAAACTAAAATGGCGATTGGACCAATCATTGAAGATGGGTTTTATTATGACATTGATTTAGATCATAAACTGACTCAACAAGACCTTGAAAAAATTGAAAAACGTATGAAAGAGTTAGCTAGTTCATCTTACACAGTTGAAAAAAAATTAGTTCCACACAAAGAAGCAGTAAAAGTCTTTAAAAGTAGAAATGAAGATTACAAACTTGAAATACTCAAAGATATTGATAAATCAGAAAATGTCGCTCTTTATCATCATGACGAATACATAGATATGTGCCGGGGTCCGCACATTCCAAATATGGGTTTTGTTAAAGCTTTTAAATTGACTCATGTTGCAGGCGCCTATTGGAGAGGTAAATCGGACAATAAAATGCTCCAAAGGGTCTATGGAACTTTATGGAATTCTAAAAAAGAACTTGATGATCATTTGCATATTAAGGAAGAAGCATCCAAAAGAGACCACAGGCTACTCGGAAAAAAATATGATTTATTTCATCTGCAAGAAGAAGCTCCGGGCATGGTTTTTTGGCATCCTAAAGGATGGAGTATTTATACCGCAGTTGAAAAATACATGAGAGAAAAACAAGTTAATGCAAATTATGCTGAAATAAAAACTCCACAAGTAATTGATAGAAAATTATGGGAGAAATCAGGCCACTGGGAGAAATATAGAGAAAATATGTTCATCACAGAAATTGATGAAGAGCATGCTAACGAGAAAAGGACCAATGCTCTAAAGCCCATGAATTGTCCAGGCCATGTTCAAATTTACAATCAATCATTAAAATCGTACAGGGATCTACCGATAAGATTTGCAGAGTTTGGTAGTTGTCATAGATACGAACCCTCTGGAACCATGCATGGACTAATGCGGGTGAGAGGCTTTACTCAAGATGATGGGCATATATTTTGTACCGAAGATCAAATCCAAGAAGAGACAGCCTCATTCATATCTCTCCTCTACGATGTTTATAAAGATTTTGGTTTTAATAAAATTGATATAAAACTTTCAACTAGGCCAGAAGTAAGAGTTGGTTCTGACAAGATTTGGGATAAAGCTGAAAAAGCACTTAAGAATGCTATCGAAGCGCTGGATATTGAATATGAGATTTCTGAGGGGGATGGAGCATTTTATGGTCCTAAAATAGACTTTGTTTTAACAGATGCTCTAAAAAGGGAATGGCAATGCGGAACTTTTCAAGCAGATTTTAACTTACCTGAAAGGCTTGAAGCTTATTATATAGGAGAGGATGGTAAAAAACACAGACCCGTGATGATGCATAGAGCAATTCTAGGATCTTTTGAAAGATTTATAGGTATTTTAATCGAACAGTATGATGGATCCTTTCCTTTGTGGTTATCTCCTATTCAAGCAGTAGTCATGAATGTGTCGGAAAAACATACTAAAAGAGTTAATGAAATTACAAATATTTTAAAAAAAAATGAAATTAAAGTCATTTCGGACTTGAGGAATGAGAAAATCACTTATAAAATCCGCGACCACTCTATACAAAAGATACCTTATCAAATTGTTATAGGTGATAAGGAGGTTGAAGAGGGATCTATCAGCATTAGAGATAGGCAATCTCAAGAACAATCTTCAATGTCTGAGAGTGACTTCTCAAAAATGGTTTTGAGAAAAATAAGATCCAAGGAGGTCTGATTGTTAAAATTTTTCCTTAGAGGTTTAAAATAGCTTCTCCAAGACCAAGACAGTCTTCTTTCAAAAAGAGACAACCAGTAAATCGACAAATTTCTGCCTCAAAGGTAAGACTTATATCTGAATCAGGAGAACAACTAGGAATAGTTGCCATTGAAGAAGCCATGAAAAAAGCTTCCGCTGCAAGCCTAGATTTAGTTCAGCTAGCTAATGATTCCGATCATCCAGTTTGTAAGTTAATGGATTACGGTAAGCATCTTTTTGATAAGAAAAAACAAAAATCAGCTTCAAGAAAAAAACAAAAAAGGACACAGGTAAAAGAAATTAAATTTAGACCAGGAACAGAAGAAAACGATTATAAAATAAAATTAAAAAGTATCATGAGATTTATCCAAGATGGAGACAAAGCAAAGATTACAATGAGATTTAGAGGTAGAGAGATGGCGCATCAGAATTTAGGTTTTGAGCTTCTAAAAAGAATTGAAACCGACCTGTCTGATCAGGCAGTTGTAGAACAAGAACCGCAGTCAGAGGGAAGACAATTAGTAATGGTAATGTCTCCAGCAAAAAAGAAAAATTAAAAATGCCAAAAGTCAAAGTACATAAAGGAGCTGCTAAGCGTTTTAAAAAGACAGGTTCAGGACTTAAAAGAAAAAAGGCTAATAAAAGTCATATCCTCACAAAAATGTCCACCAAGTCTAAGAGACAGCTCAGGGGAACCACGCAATTAGCATCTGGCGACGAAAAATTGGTTAAAAGAATGTTTAGAGAAAAATCATGAGTAGAGTAAAACGTGGCGTTCAAGCCAAAAAAAGACATAAGAAAATTCTTAAACTAGCCAAAGGTTATAGAGGAGCACGCAGCAGGACTTTCAAGGTTGCAAATCAAGCTGTACTAAAAGCTGGCCAATACGCTTACAGAGATAGAAAAGTTAAGAAACGAACTTTTAGATCGCTTTGGATCATTAGAATCAATGCCGCAGTAAGAGAACACGATCTTAGCTATAGTGTTTTCATGAATGGTCTGAAAAAAGCTAACATTGATTTGGATAGGAGAGTTTTAGCCAACATGGCTGTCGAAGACAAAGAAGGTTTTGCATCTCTAGTTTCAAAGGTCAAAGATATTGCTGCATAATGGGCTATGGATTTAGCCCAAGAGAAAAAAACTTTCTTTAATAAATTTAAAGAAGCAAATTCTCAAGAATCTCTTAATTCTCTTAAAATCGAATACCTCGGTAAAAAAGGTGTACTTTCATCTTTAATGTCTCAGTTATCAAATGCCCCTGCTGAAAAGAAACCTAAATTAGGCAAATCGATTAATGAATTTAAATCTTTTGTTGAAGAATCAATCAGTTCGTCGCTCAAAAAAATTGAACAAACTGCTCTGGATGAACAATTGTCTAGTGAAGCAATTGATGTTTCTTTGCCTTTAAGGCCAGACGTAGGAAGTTACCATCCGGTATCTTTGATAGCCCAAGAAATATCAAATTATTTCAAAAACAAAGGTTATGTTCTTAGAGAAGGACCTGAGATTGAATCGGAGTACTTCAATTTTTCTGCACTGAATATTCCTGACAACCATCCTGCTAGAGATATGCATGACACCTTTTATTTTGATGATGGAAACCTTTTAAGAACTCATACCTCACCGGTTCAAATCAGGTCTATGGAATTAGAATCTCCTCCTTTAAAAATATTATGTCCAGGAAAAGTATTTAGATGCGATTCGGATCAAACTCATACTCCTATGTTTCATCAGGTGGAAGGTCTTGTCGTTGATAAGGATATAAATTTTGCACATCTGAAAAATGAAATTTTGGAGTTTGTCGAATCTTTTTTTAAAAACAATCCAAAAGTTAGGTTTCGACCCTCATACTTTCCATTCACAGAACCCTCAGTAGAAGTGGATATATTCGGAAAGAATGGTTGGCTCGAAATAATGGGATGTGGAATGGTGCATCCAAATGTATTGAAAAACGTTGGACTAAACCCAGAAGTTTATTCAGGTTTTGCTTTTGGAATGGGAATAGAAAGAATGACCATGCTCAGATATCAGATATCTGATATCAGAATGTTATTTGAGAATGACTTAAGGTTCATCACAAAGGGATAATGCATTTCTATAAATCCGACCTATTTCAATATATATCAGGATCAATTTCTGATACTGACCTCTTAAAACAGCTTACAGAGTTGGGGTTAGAAGTTGACCAATCAAAAAAAGAAAAAAATGATTTATTGGTCAAACTAGATTTAACTCCAAACAGAGGAGACTGTTTCAGTCTTATAGGTATAGCTAGAGATGTTTGTGCAGTGAATAATTTAAAATTAAAACTTCCAAAGTTTAAGAAGCAACAACAAAATCTCGATTCTAAAAAAACTGTTTCTATAGATAAGAAAGCCTGTTCAAATTATCTAGGTCAAATCATCAAACTAAATAATAAAGGCATAATTCCGAAATACATTCAAAAGACCTTGAAGGCTGCTGATATTGGCCAAGTTAATCCAATAGTTGATATTACAAACTACGTAATGCTCCACACCGGACAACCTTTGCATGCTTTTGATAATCAAAAGATAGGCAAAAAAATTCATGTCAAATTTCCTTCCAAAAGAACAAAGTTAAAACTTCTGGATGGTGCTTCTCATGAGATAACTAAAGACTACCTAACAATATCCGATGAAAAAAAAGTAATAGCTCTGGCTGGAATTATGGGTTGTGCAAATTCCGAAGTAGATGAAACAACTCAAGAAATTTTTTTGGAGTCAGCTTGTTTTGAACCTTCAAGCATCAGAGGAAATGCGCGAAAGTTAGGCTTTCAATCTGAGGCATCACTTAGATTCGAAAGAGGAGTTGATAAAGAAATTCAAGAATATGCAATTAACTTTGCAGGACAACTTTATGCTGAAATCTTTGGAGGAGACTTTTCCACAATTTTTAAACAATCTAAAAATCATAAAGTAAAGAAGATATCGATAAGTAAGGAATTCATTGATTCAAGACTCGGAACAGAAATTCCTGCTACCAAGGTTATTAAACTTTTAAAAGCGCTAGAATTTAAAGTTGAATCAAAAAGAAATTTAATGGAGTTAACCTGTCCTTCTCATCGGTATGATATTGAAATTAAAGAGGATATTATCGAAGAGATAGCAAGAATAATTGGATACGATAATTTACCTAGCATAAGGTTGAAATTGCTTGCTTCCTCCCCAGAAGATACATCTATTGAAAAGGAGATGTTGAGTAAAGATATTTTTGTCAATGCTGGTTTTAATGAAGTTATCAATTACGCTTTTGTTGATTCATCTTTAATTCAAATGCTCGGGTTAAATCAAGATTCAATTGAGCTTGCTAATCCGATTTCCAGTAATCAGGATGTAATGCGACCCTCTCTTGTTCCGGGGTTATTAAATAACTTTGAATATAATTTCAATAGAGGTGCTCAAAAATTCAGAATCTTTGAGATTGGGAATGTCTTTACTAAAGAAGAAAATTGGAAGAGTCTTGCTGGACTACTCTTTTTTGATGAATCTTCATCTGATTGGTCCGGTTCTTTTCAAAGCAGCTTTTACGATCTCAAGAAAATCATAGATCTATTTTTTTCAAGATTAAATATTGTCCCAGTTTATAACAAAGCTTCCATAAATCATTTGCATCCAGGAATATCAGCAGAAATAAAAATGAAAACTAAAACCATTGGAAATATTGGTGTCTTGCATCCAGCGATTCAAAAAAAACTTAAGTTGCCCGATATTGTCTTGTTTGAGATCAATTTAGACTCCATTAAATTACCAATAATTAATTCGATAGTTCAGCCGCCAAAATTTCCTGGAAGCGAGAGAGATTTGTCCTTTCTTGTCTCTTCAGAAATACCTGCTAACGATTTTATAAAAGAGCTTAAAAAAGCTGGAGGCGCAAATTTACGGTCTGTTTCAGTAATCGATGTTTATCAAGGCAAAGGAATTGATGAATCTCAAAAAAGCATGACATTTCGACTTTTTTGGCAAGCGACTGAAGCCACATTGGAAGATAAAGAAGTAGATCAATTCGTTGAGAATCAAATTAATCATGTAGCTAAAATATTTAAGGCAAAATTAAGATCGTAACAATGGCGATAACTAAACTAGAATTAGCTGATCACTTGCACAAAAAAATGGGCTTACCAAAAAAAGACTGCTTAGATTTTGTTAATTCTTTTTTTGCTGAAATTTCCAATAGTTTGGAAAATGGAGAAGAAGTAAAGCTGAGCGGTTTTGGTAATTTTTCTCTGTTAAAAAAGAAAGCGCGTCTAGGAAGAAACCCTAAAACTGGAAAAGAATATGTAGTTTCTGCAAGAACTTCTATTTCCTTTAAGCCCGGTCGAAAATTACGAGATAAAATTGTCTGATATTGATTTTTCTTCATTACCAAATAAAAAGTATTATTCCATCTCAGAAGTCTCCACTTTACTTGGAATCAAACAAACAGAAATAAGATACTGGGAAAAATTTGAACCCAAGTTGAGATCTAATAGTCTCAACAGAAATTATGACTTAAAGAGAATAAAGCTCCTTCTTGAAATGAAAAGACTCATTAAAGATCAAGGAATAAAACCTGGGAAAATTGCCACTTATCTGAAAACCAAAAAAAATCCTAGATCTCATCAATTAGAAATAAAAAAAGAATTAATCAAAATTAAAGATATTATTAAAAAAGCTAGCAAACTACAGATTAAGTAGTATTATCTTGAGTAGATTAGGAGATATTATGAAGAGACTTGGGTCATTATTTTTTATAACAATTTTTTTAACTCTTGCTTCGTGCGGAGGAGGCGGTGGAGGAAGTTCGACCCCTTCTGTTAGCTCTTCTGGTTCAGGTTCTGGATCGGGAACAGGAACAGGAACAGGAACAGGAACCGACTCAGGATCAAGTACAGATTCAACTGGAGGAAATTCCTCTTCAACTATCAATCCTGCAGATTATATTCTGCCGACTAAGGTAGAAGCAATTGCTGTCGAATAATAATTAAAATAATTCCGGGGAGAACTATGAAAAAACTTATATTCCTACTTGTGATTTTGAGTCCATTTATCCACTCTCAATCATACAACGAAGATAAAAAAGAGATTTATACCGCCAATAATGAAGTTGAGAATACTCTTGGTGAGGCAAACAATATTTTATGTACCATTTCAAAATTGAAAGTAGAGCAATTTATCGACAAGGGCCCCTACAAAGCTCAAGTTTATGATTCAAGATGTGATGTTGCTGCAGCCAGACAGGATGCACAAAACCAAGCTCAACAAGGAAACCAGCAACAGCAAGGAGCAGCTGAAGTTGAAATACCTAGTACTTTTGTCATAGACGTAAAGTCAGCTTTTAGCGAAGTAAGAAATAAAGATTATCTAGAAGTCAAAGGTTGGTTTTACCAGCAAGGAGATTACTCAGAAGCACAAACAGATTATGAAGGTATGTGGGATGCAGACCCTGATATGCTCATTTATACTTCAACTAAAGTTTTTTCAGGTGCCACAGATGAGGACCCAAATGGAGATATAGAACTAGATTTTGTAGTTGAGTCGAATTGTCAAAATGCTCCTTATCAAAGCGAAGACGAGGCTAGAACCGCAGCCGCCAATGCTGGAGTCCAAGAAGGCTCTGATGCTTTTTGGAGAGACTACATGGAACATTATTGGAAGTGTCCGCCTGCGGGACAGCAGATGGGATCGGGCAGATTAGATACCACCGACGCCAAAACATTATTTCTTGGCCCTAGAGGAGAAAGCATTTTGATGAGTGATAATGCAAGTGGGCGAGATGGAATATGGAAATCTTATACTTCAGAGTGTTTTGTCGATGGGAAACTTGTTGAATATCAAGAAAGACAAGCTGATCCTTCCATTTGCGGACAACAAGGCGATGATAATCCCAATTTTTGGGAAGGTGAATTAGTCCTAGCATTCTCTTATGATGAAAATACAAAGGCATCTTGTTTAAAATTAGTTGGTGCCAATAGAAGAACCAGAGTTGATAATCAATCTGAATCAGTAGTCACTGATGATTTAGATAATTATAAAGCTTATGATTTTAGAACGGATGAATTTCCTTGGTTGGCTCAAAACGGTCCTGCTAGAGGCGTTCAAGAAAAATGTGAATCAACAAATGCTGCAGATGCAAAACTAGCTGTGTGGGAATACGGTCTTTATACCACTTCAGATGATCTTCGATACGATATGAAGAACCCAGGTTTTGAACTTAAAACAGAAGAAGAGTTTACTTCGCCTTTCGATGATACAAGAACCGAATCGATTTACGCTTGGGCGGATTATTGGGGGACTCATATTTGGGAAGAAATGAGATCTAATGTGACTGAAACGACTGTCTTTAAAAAAGTTAATTCTGAGGATACTTCAACTTACAACTTGAAACAGAAAAAAATGTCTCTCCGTAAAATGTCTGTTGATAATGTTTCCCTCAATAGCCTGTCAGGGGTTGAGCTAGATATTCATATTGAGTGGGATAGAAATGAGGCTGGGTCAAACTGCTGGTGGAATGATTATAAAGTCTTTACCGGAACATCTATGCAAGATGACGATATGGATAATAATGCAAACGGTGAAGATGATAGGTGCCCATTAGAAAGATGGCGTGAATTAGGAGTTCCGACAGAATCTGTAGATGATAACGGTAATTTATATAATATTTTCTTAGGCTATTGGGATGCTGCTTATTCAACCAGCGGAACTACTGCAGTGGGTGCTTTTGTTTTTGACAAAGCAGTTAAAGAAGAAAATAACAGATGGGTTGCTGAAGACGATATCACACCATTTACTTTCACTCCCGCAGAATTCCTAGAAATGTGGGACGACGATAGAAAAAGTAGCAACGGCTATGAAGTTTGGAGAAACCTATGGGCTCATGGTCGAGGCCAAGGTTATGAAATTAAAGGAGATGCCTTAGCTGCACCAGGAGACGAGCTTGTAAGGAGAAGAACAGAAAAAGATATAGCTGCCTCAGAAATTACAGGTCTGACTTTAGGATGCATAGAAAGATGCATGTCTGGAACAAGTTTTACCACTTATTTCAACGAGGCTCTGACCTTAATCGCAACAGGTACTGAGCAATCACCTGCTCAAGGAGATATCACTAGCCCTTATACCGGACCAGCTCTTGCTGGGGGTGATACTTCTGCTTTACCTACAGGTCCTTATGTAAGATCTGGATCCGAGAAAGGTAATTGGACTCAAGAAGGAGTTCTTTCAACCGAGCTTATGCAATATCAACCTTCAGGAGATTCTTTGGTTGATACCACAACAAATACTGCCTTGGTTTTGCCTGCCGGTATGTATGAACTTAATAATCCATGGGGAAGATTTGAAGGAAATATATGCATAGTTGAACCCAATGGGGTAGACAAAGATTGTTGGGGAATGAAAAATCACATGAGGCTTTTTGATATGTCAAAAGTTTCAGAGATTGAATGTGAGAAAACTCGTGATACCAATAACGATGGAACCAAAAATGCATACGAATATCACTCTGATTCCACTGTGCAAACGTCAGAAAGTTTTAGATATTGTGCAAGTAAACTTGACAAAATGAACGAGTATTACGAAGTATTCTGGGATCCATGGGTGAATTATCAAGTTTATGATTCTAATGGAGCGCTTGTGGAAATTTCAAGACCCGAAGCAGTTACTTTAACGCTTCCCAATACTTCCAACTATGGCTCAGATGCTGGCAAGAAAAAAACTCTTGAGTATGCAGGATTCGGTAGGTTACATGGTTTTGAGTGGACCAACTTCAACATAGCAACTTGGACTGAGCTTGGTGAGTATCTTGATTGGGATTCTTTATCTGAAACTGATAGACAAAATACAAGAGGTTTTCCTACTTACGTAATACCAGATGGCACTATAGTCATGAGTGAAGACGGGACAACAGAATTAAAATCTAAGTTTTTGAGAGGTGAGTATTATCTAAAACCTCTTGCAAGTGCAGTTGGTCAAAATACTTACTCTACTGCGGTAACAGGCTTAGATGGAGTTCAACCGGAAGTCTATGATTCAGCATTTATAGGGGCAGTACCGGAAGATTCGACATTACTAAATTCAGGTGAAGTATGTGTGGATCATGGAGAGATAGTCGAAGTTTGTAAACCTTTGACAGTTGACGGCTCTTAACGATCGTCTTGAATTAAAATTCGGGGCGTGGCGCAGTCTGGTAGCGCACTTGACTGGGGGTCAAGTGGTCGCTGGTTCAAATCCAGCCGTCCCGACCAAATAAAAAATGGATAGGGAATATCAAATAATTCTTTACGGAGCCACTGGTTTTACTGGAAGGCTCTGTGCTGAATACCTCAAAGACAATTACCCCGAAATTGAATGGGCAATTGCTGGTCGTAATCAACAAAAATTAGAGGACCTTAAAAGTTCCTTAAATCTTAATTGCGAAATATTTATTGCTGATGGAAAAGATAGAGCTTCAATTGATCATTTTGTAAGTAAAACAAAAGTAGTGTTGTCTACAGCAGGACCTTTTGCTAGATATAGCAATTTGATTGTCAAATCATGCGTTGAGAATAAAACACATTACACAGACATAACCGGAGAAAATCATTGGGTAAAAGACTTAATTGATGAATATCATGAGAAAGCTTCTGAAAATGGAACAAGAATAATACCCTCATGCGGTTACGATTCTATTCCATCCGATATGGGTGTTTTTTATTCAGTTAAGAAAATAGCAAAGCCAGTAAAAAAAATAACAGTCTTTCATTCTGGGCAAGGTGGAGTTAGTGGAGGAACGACCGAAACTATGTTTACCATAGGCCCACTACCAAGGGAAAAAAGAGATCCTTTTCTCTTAAATCCAGAAAATAGTGTTTCTGAGAAACAAAGGGAACAAAGTAAAGATGGTTTTGAAGTAAAACAAATAAAAAATACAGATTCATATTCTGGTATTGGATTGATGTCTTTCGCAAACACAAGAGTAGTGAGGAGAAGTTCAGCTTTATATGATGCAGATCAAAAAAGCTATGGCTCTGATTTCATTTTTAAAGAGCTTGGAAGCTATTCATCAAAAAGATCAGCAAGATTAGCCAGTTTTGGATTAATATTTGCTTTTTTAGTAATCTCAACACCCTTAAGGCACATTGTCAGGAGATTTTTACCTAAGCCCGGTGAAGGTCCAAATAAGGAAATTAGAGAAAATGGTTGGTTCAAAGGATTATTTGAGGTCGAAGCTGAGGATGGAGAAATTAAATATTATCAAATTTATGGAGAAGGAGATCCAGGTTACAAGGCAACTGCACAAATGGTATGTGAGTCTGCTATCACTTTGGCAATCTCTGAGGAACTTGATTCTGGAGGAGTTTTAACTACTGCTTATGGGCTAGGCAATCCATTGTTAGAAAGGTTAATCAATTCTGGTATAAAATTTGAAGAAGTTAATTATAACTAAAGATTAGCACTTTATAACTTCATCCAACCCTTTTTTTATATACAATTTACTCCGTTCAGGCATTGTTCTCCCCATAATCTCTCCTAATACCTGAACATGGCGGGTTTAATAAACCCGCCAAAATATGGTAGGTTAGCGGGTATTAATTTTAATAGGTTGGGCGAAATATTCTCGCTGATCTACCACCATTTTCATTTTTATGAATCTTTTCATTTTTTCAGACGATCTCAGAATCAAAGATAATAAAGCGCTTTATGAAGCTTCGCTAGATCAAAATGGTTTGGTTGCCTTATTTATTATAGATAAAACAAAAAATAAAAATCATGGAGATAGCTTAGCTAAGTTGAAACTAAGACTTTTAAGTCTAGAAAAGATCAGTGAAACTTTGAGTTTTTTAAACGTTTCACTGAAAATCTTATATTCTAAAAAAATTTCAGATGAGTCTAGAGATATTTTAGATTTCTGTAAGTTGCATGGGATTAAAAAAATTTTTTTAAATTCAGAATATCCATTCAATGAAAATCAAAGAAATATAAATTTAAAGGAAATCTGTCACCAACACCGAATAGGTTACAGAGAATTTAATTCTCAATTGATTGATCCTGACGAAGTTAAAAATAATTCAGGGCTACCTTTCAAAGTCTTTACTCCTTTTTCAAAGAAAATAAGATCTTTGATGACACAAGATATTCTCAGCGAGACTCCTGCTCCCCTGAAGCAAACAAATAGAATTCTTGATCAAGATGAGATTCCACAATTCCAAGATGCCTACGATCAGGAACTTAATTTTTCGTTCGATGATTTTCCCTTAACAGAAAATTCTGCAAGTCAAAAGCTAGATGATTTCATAGATTCTTCAATTCAAAATTACAAAGAATTCAGAGATATTCCAAGTTTATCTGCAACAAGTAACCTATCCTCTTCATTTGCAATAGGTTTGATTTCTTCAAAACAAGCTATTAACCATGTACTTGAGAGTCTTCCTGATGAAAATGGGACCGGTCAATTTGCATGGATAACTGAAATAATATGGAGAGAGTTCTATAAGTACATTACCTATCACTTTTCGCATGTGTCAAAGGGAAAATGTTTTAATCCTAAATATGATCATATTTTGTGGAGAGATGATGAAAAATCTTTCATAAAATGGTGTGAAGGAAAAACTGGATTACCACTTATTGATGCTGCTATGAGGCAGTTAAACGAGAGAAAATGGATGCACAACCGTTTAAGGATGATAACTGCAATGTTTCTCAGTAAAAACTTATTAGTCGACTGGAGAAAAGGCGAAAGGTACTTCATGGAAAACTTAATAGATGGTGATTTTTGTTCGAATAATGGCGGCTGGCAATGGAGTGCATCTACTGGAGTTGATGCATCACCTTATTTTAGAATTTTTAATCCCGTAACACAGTCTGAGAAATTTGATCCTGATGGAAAATTTATTAAAGACTTTGTACCTGAATTAATTGAATGTCCATCCAATGAAATCCATAATCCTTCCTCAGAAACTAGATTATCTTTAAACTACCCAGAAATGATTGTAGACTTAAAGTCTTCAAGACTTAGAGCGATAGATGCATTCAAATCAATCAAATAACTCAGATCATAGACCTGTCTATCTAGATATATTCAATGCCAAAGTTGAGGAACTAGATAAAACTGAAGAAACTATATTAATGAGCTTTGAAGCTTCATCAGACTTTTGTCACACAGGTGGAAGAATCCTTCAAGGTGGTTTTGTTGCTACTATGTTGGATTGTTCAATGGCATTTCTAGCATTTGAGCTAACGGATTACGAAAAATCTCCAATGACTATTGATATGAATATCAATTATTTATCATCGGGGGCTCCTGGCAAATACTTGGCTAGAGCAAAAGTAACTAAGATTGGAAAATCAATTGGATTTTTCTCTTCTGAATTATTTCAAGACGATAAATTGATTGCTTCAGCTACATGTACTGCAAAAATGGCAGATATTAATAAGAAATTTCTAAAGCGGATGAAAGAAACTGTAAGAAAATAATTTAAAAACCAAAGTCCCAGGAGAGGCCTTCGTGATATTTTTTCAAAATTTCCTTTGCTATTAATACTCTGTGAACTTCATCAGGTCCATCTGCAAGTCTCAGCGTTCTTGCACCCTGATACATGCCCGCTAGAGGAAGATCAGATGAAACGCCTTTCCAACCATAAACTTGAATTGCTCTGTCTACAACTTTGTGCATAGCATTTGGGACGTATACTTTTAGCGCAGAAATATCAACTCTTGGGTTGCCTTCAGCTTCCATTACTTCCGCGCAATGAATAGTCATTAGTCTAGCTGTTTGAATATCTATATAAGAGTCAGCAATAAACCCCTGAATAAGTTGTTTGGTTTCTAATTTTCCACCATGAACTTCTCTCTCAATAGTTCTTTTGAGCATTAGATCAAAAGCTCGCCACATTTGTCCTATGGAATTCATGCAATGAAAAACCCTTCCTGCTCCCAATCTATCTTGAGCGGCCTGGTGACCTGATCCTCTCGCTCCAAGAGTATTTTCAATGGGTACCCTAACATTCTCGTATTTAATTTCTACATGATCTCCACCAGTATGTCCCCATATAGGAACTGATCTAACTATATTGAACCCTTCTGAATCTGTTGGGACAATAATTTGAGACATTCTTGAATTCACTCCTCCAGATCCATCTTCTTCTTCCGTTCTGCACATGACAATCGCAAAATCAGCTCTGATACCGTTAGATGTCATAACTTTATGACCGTTAATGACCCAGTGATCACCATCTTTTTTTGCCTTTGTTTTTATTGATCTAGGATCAGAACCAGCATTATCTGGCTCAGTCATAGAAAAGCATGATTCCATTTCACCCTCTATTAATGGAAGTAGCCATTTTTTCTTTTGTTCTTCTGAACCATACTTAAGGAGAACTTTTTGGTTGCCTGAATTAGGAGCTATAACTCCAAAAAGTCTGTTAGAAAGAGGTGACCAAGCTAAAATTTCATTCATGTAGGCATGAGCTATAAAGCCTATTCCCATTCCTCCATATTCTTCTGGTAGATGTGGGGCCCATAGATTCTCCTTTTTAACTTCTTGTCTAATATTCTCTCTGAGAGATTTAGATTTGTCTCCGCCTGAATAAATATCTTTTTCATTAGGAATAATATGTTCAGCAACAATATTTGCTGTTCTAGTTCTTATGTCATTAACTTCTTCTGAAAGTGTGGGTATTGGTTTTATATCCATAATTTATCTCCTTTCAAAGATTCTATCATTGCCCTTGCAAGCTGCAAGAATTGAAAGAATAATAAGTAAAAAGGAGTTTTTATGAAGGAAGTAGATTTTTACTTTGATTTTGCGAGCCCAAATGCTTATCTTTCGTTAATGGCTGGTAAGGAGCTCGAAGAAAAGCTAGGTTTTAAATTCAATATAAAATTAGCTTTACTGGGAGGAATATTCAAATTGACTAATAATCAACCTCCCATGGTAGCTTTTGCAGGGATCAAAAATAAACTTGATTATGATGGCGTTGAAATGCAGAGATTCATTAATAAGCATAATCTTTCAGACTTTAAAATGAATCCAAACTTTCCTGTAATTACTCTTCAAATTATGAGAGCGGCTGTTGTTGCAGAAAAAGAAGGCTTTCTTATGGACTACGTCCAAAAAATTACAAGATCTATGTGGGAAAGAGGTATGAAAATGGATGATCCTGAGGTTATCAAGTCAGAATACGATCATTGGGGTTTTGATTCTTCTCTATTAATGGATGGTATGAATGATCCAGATATAAAATCTTCTTTGATGGATAAAACTTCCGAAGCAGTGGAAAGAGGAGTTTTTGGTATTCCAACTTTCTTTGTTGGAGAAGAAATGTTTTTTGGTAAAGACAGGTTAGGACAAGTTGAGGAAGAAATCTTAAAGTAAATCTTGTGGATTTTGGTTTCTTAGAATTGATAAACTCTCTGAGAGGTCAAAGCTATCTTTTAGAGGGTTTAATGCAAATCCTAAGCAATAATCTTTTTGGATTATTTTTAGCTTTTTTTGTTATCCCATATTTTTTTTATAAATCTCAAGAAAAATTGGTTTGGATTTTCATAGCCTGGATTTTGACTATTGGAATAACGGACTTTAGCGCAAATTTTTTAAAAAGTTACTTTTTAGACTTTAGGCCATGTTTTTCTGATTATTCATATCTTTCAGATAGTGAAGGTCAATTTTTGAATCAATGTTCCTCGACTCTGACAGGGATGCCTTCTAATCACTCAGCCAACTTTTTTGCAGGATCTTTTTTTCTTTTGACCGTTTTCAAAATTAATCGATATACCGTAATTTTTCTACTAATTTCTTGTGCTGTGGCTTTATCTAGAGTCTATCTTGGAAAACACTTTCCATATCAAGTAATTGCTGGGGCTTTATATGGAGCTCTTCTGGGAGCTTTTGGAGGGTATGTATATTTTAAAATTTTTTCTAGGAATTCTCTAAATTAAATCTATATCTTAAAAATACTATGCTAACAAAAATTAAAATAAGCATAGAAACTAACTCTGATACTCCTATTATTTCAAGGAATACTCCTGTAAATGCAAGCATTGAAGAGATGATCAGCACTACGAAGGAAACTCTAAGTCCCTTTAAGCCCAATCTATCAAGAGCATGATGAATGTGACTCCTATCTGAAACAAGGGGAGACCTTTTGTTCACAAGTCTGATAATAATTGTTGATATTGCATTAAATAAAACAAATCCTACTATCCAAACTGCTGTTATTGGATTCATATAATCTGCTCTTTCCATTGCAAAAAATATTAAACTCCAAGAGACAATATAGCCGCAAAACATTGATCCGTGGTCTCCCATGAAAATTACAAACCTTTTACCCATTACTTTTAGATTCATAAGGGCATAAGGAAGAAAACAAATTACAAGAAATAAATAGATTTGTTCTATGAAAAGAGAATCATTTACCGAAAGAAGAATCAAAGGTGCTGTGATGCCTACTAAAAATTGACTTGTTAGGCCCCCATTAAAGCCATCAATCCAATTAAAGGCATTAATTATTCCTATGACACAAAAAATTGTAAATAAGACACCAAAAGCTGGATTAAGTTCAATTGAACCTAAACCGATCAAATTTCCTAAATCATCTATGTATAAACCAGATTGAGTAATAAGTACTAAACAAGCTATAGCTTGTGAAAGAAATCTTGTAGAAACACTTAATCCAAATAAATCGTCAAATAAAGTTACAAATGCAAGGAAAATTCCAGTGATGAGCATCCAAATGAAGAAAGGAGGTACATCAACATTAATTTTTTGATAATAGGTCGATTTATTACCATTGATATTCACAGTAACTTTTGGAGGTAAAAATGTTTCTTGAAAATAATTGGAATTAGCCTCATAACCATCACCTTTTATTTGAAAAGATCCAGATTCATCCTTATAAATTTTCATCAGCTCTGTTTGAAAAGTTTTTTTATTCATTACTACAACAGCTTGAGAATTTTCATTTATATTAACAATTTGAATATCAAAAGAGTCATTCCCTATGAGATCAATCTTATTCTCAGGACTAAGATGAATGGAATTATTTTCCTTATTTGAGTCGCTCATAAAGAAACCATTCCAAGATAAGTTGAAGTTCACTCCTGCAAAGAAGTCAAAGATTAACACAGCAAAAATTAGTGAGGCAATGAATGATACTCCTCCAGAGAGAGGTATATCGTTCTTATGAAGTTTTTTAACTCCATCTGGCTTATCTACCCAACTTAAGGATTTAAAAATTTTCCTAAACGCAAAATTTGCAACAAAGGAAAAGAAGAGAACTATCCCAAGCAGATAGATTAGAAACATTTCTTAATTTAGAAAGCTTGGATCCTTTTCAAGCATTAAATCATAAAGAGGCTGATAACTTGCCCACATAGCCATGTCAGAGCCAACTTGAGATTTAGTTAAGGCTGCTACTTCGTCAGGAATTCTTTCCATTTGACCAACCGACTCAGCCAAAATTTGAGATTGACAGCATCTATCCATAGAAAGAAAAGCCCAAAGTGCTTCGTCAACACTTACACCGGTTGTCAAAAGGCCATGATTTTTTAAAATTGCAGCTTTCTTTTCTCCTAGGGCCTTCGCAATTCTCTTGCCTTCATCACCCTCAAGAACAACTCCTGTGAAATCATCAAATAAAACATGATTATCAAAAAAAGCACAAGAATCCTGAGTTATTGGTTCAAGCAATCTACCAAAAGTTGAGAAAGTTTTACCATACATTGAATGAGAGTGGGCTGCAGCGTTTACATCTGGCCTAGCATCGTGAAGAGAAGAGTGAATTGCAAATGCAGCAGTATTAACTGGTCTATCTCCAAAAACTACTTCACCGTCTTTGTTAACTAATATCAAATCAGAAACACATATTTGATTGAAATGCATTCCAAAAGGATTTACCCAAAAATGATCATCATGTTCAGGATCCCTGTATGTTATGTGACCAGCTAGACCCTCATCAAAACCAAAATGAGCAAACATTCTGAATCCTGAAGCCAACCTTTCTAAGTTATATCTTCTTGTTTCTTCAATACTTTTACACTCTATCGGAAGTAATGAACCTTTTTCTTTTTGATCCAATCTTCCTTTTGAGACATCAATATTAAGGTTATTAGTCATATAATTCTCCTACCTATTTAAATTCCGTATTACAATTTTACTAGTTTAAACTAATCAATAAAAAATATATAAGTCTAATGGCAAAAAAAGGTCACAGAGAAGAATCAGATAGCATTGGAATAGTTTATGTTCCCAGAAAAGCTTTATACGGAGCACAAACTCAAAGAGCAATTGATAACTTTCCAATAAGTGGAATTAAAATGGATTTTCCTTTTACCAAATCCTTTGTTAGTTCTCTCGGAATAATTAAAGATGCTGCAGCTAGAGCTAATAATAAATTGAAGCTACTTACCAACAAGAAGGCAAGAGCAATATCCAAGGCTTCCAAGGAGGTATGGCAAGAAAAACATCACAAAGAGTTTCCTATTGATGTATTTCAAACAGGATCTGGCACCAGTTCAAATATGAATGCTAACGAGGTAATAGCCACTCTAGCATCAAAGTTTTCTGGAGAAGATGTTAGCCCAAA
>CABZTA010000016.1 GCA_902528485.1 uncultured SAR86 cluster bacterium | reverse complement strand
GTAAAAAATTGCAGTTAAGCCAACAGAGCTCAATACAACTGTGTAGGGAAGGGCAAGTTTAACCATTCTTAGATAGGACAGACCAATCAATGGAGCAACTGATGATGTTAGCAAGAAGAGAAAGGCAGCCTGTCCATTTGGAGTAGCAACACTAGGCAAGTTAGTACCAGTATTTATCGCTACAGCTAATGCATCAAATTGATCTCTGGTAATTTCTCCAGAATCTAATGCGGCCTTTATTTCATTAATATAAATGGTTGCGACAAACACATTATCACTTATCATTGATAAAATTCCATTAGCTATAAAGAATAGAGGAGCTTGCAATTCTATAGCCTGAAGAAATACATAGTCGATAACAGGTTTAAACAAATATTGATCATGGATGACTGCTACCACAGCAAAAAAAACAACTAGCAGAGCTGTGAAAGGAAGAGCTTCTTCGAAGGCTTTTCCTAATTCTTTTTCTTCAATGATTCCCGTAAAAGAGGTTAAAAGTATAATTATCATTAAACCTATCAAGCCAACAGCTGCAATGCTAAATGCCAGCGAAAACATGAGGATTAATCCAACAATTAACTGAATAAAAAGTTTAGCTCTGACTTGATCAGTTAGATTGGCTGTTTGATTATCATCAAATGCTTGAAGGATGTCTCTTACTCTATCTGGAAGTTGTGCCCCGTATCCAAAAACCTTGAATTTTTCTAGAAACAACGTAGTAAATAAGCCAGCAATTAAGACCGGTATTGAAATTGGAGCCATTCTTATAAAGAATTCTATAAAATCCCATTCTGCTATGGATGCAATAAGAAGATTTTGTGGCTCTCCGACAATAGTACAAACACCACCAAGAGCAGTACCAACAGCACCATGCATAAGGAGATTACAAAGAAAAAATTTAAATTTTTCTAAATTTACTGCTTCACTATCATCCAAATCAGAGTCATCATTTAAGTCATGTTCATCTAAAAAATCTTTTCCTGAAGCAGCTTGATGATAAACAGTATAGAAACCGACTGCCACTGATATCAATACAGCTGTAACGGTAAGTGCATCTAGAAAGGCTGATAAAAAAGCTGCAGAAAAAACAAAAAGTATAGACACTGTTGTCTTATTTTTAACTTTTAACAATAGTTTAGTAAATATAAAGAGAAGCAAGTCTTTCATGAAAAATATCCCTGCTACCATGAACATTAGCAAAAGAATCACTTTTAAATTCAAGGAAATTTCGTAATAAACTTGACCAGGAGTAGTGAGACCCAAAATTACTGCTTGAAGAGCTATTAAGCCTCCAGGAGGGAGAGGGTGGCATTTAAAAGTCATTGCAAGAGTAAAAATAAATTCCGCAAGAATGACCCAGCCCAGAATCGTCCCAGCAGGCAAAGAAGTTGCAATACAGATGAAGTAAAGAATTGGATTTAATACTAAAAAGGCTAGAATGGTCTGCTTATACCAATCAGGAGCATGACCAAGAAAGTTTTTAAAAATTGCTGAGGACATAGTTTTTTTATATGAATATTTTTACGCCGGCTAATTTTATAGATGATACGTCCAAAGAGTCAAAGTACTTTCCTGTATATAATTCAAAGATATTACATTTTTTAAAAGAATCTACAGTGCGCCCAGCATCTGAGGATGAAATGAAATGGTCAGGTTTAGAAGAAAAATCTAGACATTTCATTGGTTATTTAGATGATGTGCCTCTTTACGCAGTCTCTGTTTTAAATGAACAAACAATGATTCCAGATACAACTTTTACGGATTTAAGGTCATTATTTCCCGTGATGAACATGCAACTGTTTGAAGCTATTTCTAGGGCATTTCAAATAGTAAATTGGGCAGACTCAAATCAGTTCTGCGGTTTCTGCGGATCAGAATTAAAGCATGATGAAAAAGAACGAGCAATGAAGTGTTGCAATTGCCATGCTCCATTAGTTTACCCAAAAATTTCACCATGCATTATCACTTTGATCTACAAAGAAAAAAGTATTTTGTTAGCTCATAATAAAAACTTTCCAGTAAATCTTTACAGCACAATAGCTGGTTTTATTGAAGCCGGAGAGAGCGCCGAAGCTTGTCTCAAAAGAGAAGTCAAAGAAGAAGTTGGAATTGAGGTTAAAAATATTAAATATTTCCAAAGTCAGTCTTGGCCGTTTCCAGGCCAATTAATGCTTGGATATTTTGCAGAATATAAATCTGGAGAAATAACTCCAGATAATGATGAAATAGATGATGCTCAATGGTTTGAAGTTGATAATTTACCTAACACTCCTCCACCTGGTGTCTCAATATCAGGAGACTTAATTCAACACTTCCTTGATAATCTAAAATAAATTACTTATTTCTAGGATCGTTTGATGCTCTTAAATCATCGGTATGTTGAGTCTGTTTCTCAACTTTTTTCTCTTTCTCAATAATGTCAGGTTCTTTATCTTTCTTAGGTCTAGATAATTTAACTGGCTTAACAGTTTTACTTCCAACTTGAGATCTAGTTTCCTTCTTAACCTCTCTAACTTTATCAATTGATTTCTCTGCTTGCAGTTTTCCTTCAGAGCCTTTTTTTGCAATGGTAGAAGTATCTCTTTTAGGTTTAGAGATTTTCTTCTTATTTTTTTCAGCTGGAGAATCTTTTGTAGAAGCTGTCTTAGATTTAGCCTGATCTCTTTTTTGATTAGGTGATCTCTTCTTTTGATTAGAATTTCTTCTAGCATCATGCTTTGGAGCTTGTTTTTTATTTTGAGGTTTTCTAGGGTTTCTTTTTCTTACATTCTTTGGTTTTTTCGATCCTTTTGGTTTGTTACTTTTGAAAAGATTCATCAATTTAGATACTAATCCTGTTTTGGGTCTAGATGATGGCATTAGACTTACTGCAGCTTTTTCTTCTTTTCTAGAAGTAGGTGAGCTTATTGAATTTTTCTCCAATTTTTCCTGCAGATGAGAACTTGTTTCCTCCTCAATTATTTCCCCATCTTTTAATCTCACAACTTCAAATCTAGTATCTGGACGTATAGGATCAGCAATCACAGTGACTTTTAAATTTGATCTTGCTTCAATATCATTAAGCCTTATTCTCCTTTCGTTCAATAAAAGTGCAGACATTGATGGAGATACAATTGCTCTTACTTCACCTGTATTTTCTTTACTACTTTCTTCTTCGATAAGTCTCAGCACGGCTGTAGAGAGGGTATTAATGTCTTGAGTCCATCTTTCTTTTAATGAAGATCTTAGCCTCTGTCTAGAAAGTTCCAGGAGACCAAATCTAGAAATTCTGCCAATTTGTACCCGGGCTCGATCTGCTGAAAGAGAATTTCTCATCTCATCTTCAACCTTTCTTTTATTTTCCAAATTCATCATGTCAATAAAATCAATAACCACTAAGCCACCGATATCTCTTAGCCTTAATTGTCTGGATATCTCTTTTGCAGCCTCAAGATTAGTATGTGTTGCAGTTTCTTCAATATCTTTACCTGAAGTAGCTTTCGAAGAATTTATATCTATTGCAACTAAAGCCTCAGCATCATCTATTACTATGGATCCACCTGATTCAAGTTTCACTTCTCTTTGATATGCAGTTTCAATCTGAGATTCAATTTGATATCTAGTAAAAAGTGGCAGGCTATTTTCATATCTTTTTATGATGTTCGATTGTTCTGGCATGACTCTTTCAACGAATTCTATTGCTTGGTCATATGCTTCCTGAGTATCTATCCAGACTTCATCAACATCTTCTCTGACATAATCTCTGAGTGATCTAATGATAACGTCACTTTCCTTGTAGATTAAAAATGGACCACTTTTTTGGAGATTTGCTTCCAAAATTGCATCCCAGACTTTTAATAAATAATCTAAATCCCACTCTAGTTCAGTTAACTCTTTTCCTTCACCGGCAGTTCTAACAATTATTCCCATTTCTTCAGGTATGTTCAGAGCAGAAACTTTCTGTTTCAGAGTGTCTCTTTCTGACGGATTTAATCTTCTGGAGATACCTTGGGCTTTTGGATTATTGGGCATTAAGACTAAAAACCTTCCAGCCAAACTTACAAAAGTAGTCAGCGCTGCACCTTTGTTGCCTCGTTCTTCTTTCTCAACTTGAACGATAATTTCTTGATTTTTCGAAAGACAATCTGTAATTGAAAGTCTTCCTTTTTTATTTTTTGGATAAAATTGTGGTGCAACCTCCTTGAAGGGCAGAAAGCCGTGTCTATCAGCACCATAATTTATGAATGCAGCTCCTAAACTAGGCTCTACTCTTGTTACTATTCCTTTATAGATATTACCTTTTCTTCTAATTTCATTGATATTTTCAATATCTAGGTCATAAAGGGAATCTCCCCTTGTCATTGCAACGCGAAGCTCTTCTGGTTGAGTAGCATTGATTAACATTCTTTTCATATTTACCTCGAAAAAAATGTTTTATAAGTAATTTGAAGACAGAAATGGCTTCTAAATGTAACATTTTCAGGATTTACGCTTTTTGACCTGAAAATTTTATTGTTCTTATAAAACTCTATTATTTAGCATGCATAAATATTCTTTATCTCTATTAAATTATCATTATTAGGAGATTATCTATAGATAAAGAATAAAATTGCTATGCTTTATCTCCTAAAAAAGAAGCTAAACTAACACATTAATAAGATATTTTAAAATAATTCCAATAAAGAAATTGACAGAAGGCAATTACACGAGTGTTTCCATTGAAGAAATTGGAATAAGTTCTTCCAAGCAAAGAGTGGATAATTTTCTATTAGGAAAGTTTAAAGATTTACCAAAATCAAAGATTTATTCAATTATAAGAAAAGGAGAGGTTAGGATAAATGGCTCCAGAGTAAAGCCTCATTTTAAACTCTCTAAAGGGGATAAAATCAGGATACCTCCATTATTCATCAATAAGCATAAACCAATTCAAAATTTTCCCGAAAAGGTTCTTGTAGAGGAAATTAAAGATCGAATCATATATGAAGACGATGAAATATTAGCAATAGATAAAAAGCATAATTTAGCAGTTCATGGTGGCTCAAGAGTGAGCATTGGGTTAATAGAAATTGTTAGAAACTTTGGAAAAGATTATAGAGAAGCTCAATTAATTCATAGATTGGATAAAGCAACTTCAGGTTGCATAATACTTGCAAAAAATAAACAAAGTACCCGTTTGTATAATTCGTTTATAAGATCAAATCAAATAATTAAAAAATATCATTGCTTAGTTCATGGCTCATGGTCAAAGGATCTAAATAATGTAAAACTACCTTTACAAATCAATAAGAAGAGGAATTTACCAAAAATAATAGTTTCTGAAGATGGAAAATATTCTGAGACAAACTTCAGATTGATTAAATTTAACGATTACTATTCACTTTTAGAGTGTAGCTTAGAGACTGGGAGAACTCATCAAATCAGAGTACATACCAGTGCTAGCGGCTTTCCAATAGTTGGAGATCTAAAATATTCTTCAATAGCCTTAAATAAAGAAATCGAAAGAAGAATGTATTTGCATTGTTCAAGCTTAGAGGTAACAAATAAGGATTTGAAAATAACTAGCAAAGTTCCTAATTCTTTTTTTGAAGCTTTTGAAGATTGAAGGAATTCAAAATATCATCTAGAATCGCATTTCTAAAATTATGGCAGTACAAAAAAGTAAAGTATCTAGAGCAAGAAGAGGCGCGCGCAGGTCTCATAATGCTTTAAAAAATACAACCCTATCAACTGATCAGGTCTCAGGAGAACGTCATCAGCGTCATACCATGACTTCGGAAGGCTTTTATAAAGGCAAGAAAATTATGGAAGTAAAAATTAAAGAAAAATCCGAAGAACAAAATACTCCTGAATAATTAAGTTTTGAATTCTAAATATGTTTTTGTGTCTGGCGCCTCTAGAGGCATAGGACAGAGTATTCTTAAATTATTTTCTTCCAAGGGCTTTTCTGTCATTGGAACAGCAACTTCTGAGGATGGCGTAAACGTTATAAATGAAATCTTATCTGAATCTTCTGCAAGTGGATTCGGCATACAACTTGATCTTTCTGATAAAGAGTCAATTGAAAATTTATTTGCTACCTTAAAAGAGAAAGATATCAGTCCTGACATTGTCGTTAATAATGCCGGCGTGACAAGAGATAATATTTTCCTGAGAATGAAAAATGCAGAATGGGATGAGGTTATTCAAGTTCACCTAAACTCTGTTTTTTCTTTATTGAAATTTTTTTCAAAAAAAATGGTTAAAAATAAATCTGGAAGAATTATTAATATTTCTTCCACCTCTGCAGCTATTGGAAACAAGGGACAAGCTAATTATGCTGCTGCTAAATCAGGTTTAGAAGCCTTTTCAAGATCGTTAGCTAGGGAACTGGCTCCACGGAACATAACAGTAAATTGTGTTGCGCCTGGATTCATCAAGACAGATATGATCAAAAGCATGGACGAAGATACTTTAAAATTTATGTCTGAACAAATTCCTCTTGGCAGATTAGGTTCATCTGAAGAGGTTGCTGATTTAATTTATTTTTTATCTTCAGATGAAGCAAACTACATTACGGGTCAGACCATTCATATTAATGGTGGACTTTATATGTAGGTTGTGCAAAAAAAAATTAAAAAACTTATCTTCTAGGTATATAATTCGAAAACTTTCAACCTTAATGAGGTATTTATGAGCAGCACACAAGAAAGAGTTCAGAGAATTGTTTGTGAACAATTAGGCGTTAGCGAAGAGGAAGTGACTACTACAGCTTCGTTCATAGATGATTTAGGAGCAGACTCACTTGATACTGTTGAACTTGTAATGGCTTTTGAAGAGGAATTTGAAATTGAAATTCCTGATGAAGAAGCTGAAAAAATAGCAACTGTTCAAGATGCTATCAGTTACATAGAATCTGCATCTTAATTTCAATTTTATTCACTTATGACCGCATCTCGTAGAGTTGTTGTTACAGGGATGGGTATCATTTCTCCATTAGGAAATGATTTAGAATTATCTTGGCAAAATATTTTAACTGGAAAGAGTGGAGCAAGAACTGTTACTAGATTTGATGTATCAGATTATCCTACAAAATTCGCCGCGTCAGTTGAAAACTTTGATGAAATAAATCATCTTGATATAAAAACCAAGCGAAGAGTTGATGAGTTTATTCAATATGGACTAGTTGCCTCTAAGCACGCTATTGAAAATTCTGGTTTAGAACTCGATTCCCTTGATTCAACGAGAATTGGTGTTTCAATTGGTTCAGGTATTGGTGGTCTGGACACGATCGAAAAAAATTCTCTTACTCTCGATAAAAGAGGTCCAAGAAAAATTTCTCCATTTTTTGTACCTGGAGCAATAGTGAATATGGTATCCGGATTAGTTTCTATTGAGTATGGATTGCATGGCCCAAATTTATCTATTGTTACGGCTTGCTCCAGTGGAAACCATAGCATTGGATTTTCAGCAAGATCTATTTCTCATGGTGATTGCGACATCATGATAACTGGAGGATCAGAGATGGCTATAACACCTCTAGGGTTGGGAGGTTTTTCGGCAGTAACAGCCCTATCTACAAATAATCAAAATCCATCAAAAGCAAGTAGACCATGGGATAAAGATAGAGACGGTTTTGTTTTAGGAGATGGAGCAGGGGTTTTGGTGCTTGAGGAATACGAACATGCTGTAGCAAGATCCGCAAATATTTATGCAGAAGTATCTGGATTTGGAATGAGTTCTGACGCTTTTCATATGACAGCCCCAGCTGAAGACGGGAAAGGAGCTAAACAGGCGATGCTCTCAGCACTCAAGGATGCTCAATTAGATAGCTCTGAGATTGACTATATTAATGCCCATGGGACTTCTACACCCTTGGGAGATATCATAGAAGCAAATGCAATAGCTGAAATTTTTTCTAGCTCTCTAGATCAGATAGCTGTTTCATCTACAAAGTCAATGACGGGGCATCTTTTGGGAGCAGCAGGAGCAATAGAATCTATTTTTTCAATTCTTTGTCTTAGAGATAACCGTTTACCGCCTACCATAAATCTTGATAACCTTGATGAGAAAGCTCCTAAACTTAATTATGTTGCTAATGAATCTCAAGAAAAAGAAGTTAAATATGTTTTAAATAATTCATTTGGCTTTGGCGGAACTAATGCATCTTTGGTGTTTTCAAAAATCTAGGTGAAAATTCTTTTATTTACAGTTTTTTTAATAAATTTTCTATTTAGCATTCTTTTATTCTTTAAACCTTCCGATATAAGAGAAGATTTTATATTTGAGGTTAAAAGAGGTGATTCTTATCTCAAGATCATAGAAAATTTAAAATATTCAGACATAACCGTTCCTTCATTTGTAAATATAATCATTCAATACACATCAGTGGACAAAGAAATTACCTATGGCGACTATTTGATAAAAAAAAATGAGAATTTATTCTCTATTTTAAAAAAAATAATTTTATCAGAAACGCATTACAGAAAATATAGAATTCCCGAAGGTTCCACTATCAGCTCAATATTAGAAAGATCACACGTTCCTGTCTCTTTAAAGATTAATGGAATAAAATTTGATGAGACAAATATCCACGCCCTTGAAGGAAGGTTTCATCCAAACACCTATTTTTATTCAAGTATGGAAGATAGTGAAGATATCTTTTTAGAAGCGATCCTTACCCAAGATGGTTTATTAGAAAAGTATTGGAATTTAAGGACTCCTTATGTCTCTCTTCAAGAACCTGAGGAACTCTTAATCCTCGCATCGTTATTAGAAAAAGAAGCATGTCCTAACGAACACAAAAAAGTAGCAGGCGTTATCTATAATCGACTCAGATTAAACATGCCACTTCAAATTGATTCCTCCGTAATTTATGGCATTGAGGATTTCAACGGTGATATAAAAAAAAATCACTTGAGAAAAGATACTCCATTCAATACATATACGAATAAAGGACTGCCGCCAATGCCGATATCAAATCCATCCGAATCAGCAATTCATGCAGCGTCAAATCCAGATATACACAGTTTTCTTTACTTTGTTGCAAAGGATAAATGTTCTCATCAATTCTCTGAAACCTACGACGAGCACAAAGAAGCCATAAAAAAATATCAATAGATAAATCTTTTAGTTTGATAAACTTCACTAAATGTTTATCAGCATAGAAGGTATAGAAGGATGTGGAAAATCAACTTTAGTAAGTGGTCTAAGCCAATACCTACAAGATAAAAAAATTGAGCATGTAATCACTAAAGAGCCAGGAAGCACTTCTGTAGGTAAAATCCTTCGTCAGATCCTTTTAGATAAAAAGCAACAAATTAATCCGTTTACAGAACTTTTATTAATGTTTTCTGATAGGTTGGATCATCTTGATAAAGTAATAAAGCCATCTTTAGAGCAAGGAAAAATTGTAATTACAGACCGATATGTTGATTCTAGCTATGCCTATCAAGGCGCCGGTAGAGGCATCTCAAGAGATATTATTGATTATTTAGTTAACCAATCAGGAATATTGTTACCTGATAAAACTATTCTTTTAGACCTTGACCCAGAGATAGGTCTGAAAAGAGCCTCTACACGAAATGAGCTAGATAGGTTTGAACTAGAGAACTTAGATTTCCATAAAAGATTAAGGAAAAGTTTTTTAGACGCTGCTCTAGCTTATCCTGATAGGTTTCTAACCATAGATGCAGAAGAAAAGCCTAAAGAAATTCTTCAAATCGTTATTAATAATCTCTTTTGATATGACTGAAGAGCTTAGGAAACTTATCAATTTGATTTTAGAGAGTAAGACTTCTTCAATGCTTTTGTCTGGCAATCTAATTTCACAGCCAGAAAAAATTGGTTTCCATATTTCTCAAGCTTTTTTGTCCGATGAATTAAAAATAAATAATTCACTTAGCGATGAATGTCAGTCGTTAAATTTACTTTCAGCTAATTCTCATCCTGATTTTAAAGTCATAGAACGATCGAAAGATAGGACTCAAATTCAAATTCAACAAATTAGAGATGCAGCTAATTTTATTTACTCTACTCCCCTAATTTCACGAACAAAAATTGTTCTAATTCCAAATGCAGACGAGCTTAATTTTTTTGCACAGGATACATTACTGAAGTCATTGGAGGAGCCACCAAAAAACTTAAAGTTTATCCTCACCACGTCAAAACCTTATAAGCTAAAGCCAACAGTTTTAAGTAGATTAACTCATTACAAATTAAATCCACATAAGCATGTTTTAAGTTCTGATTTAACTAATGGTGGATCTATAGAAAATAATAGAAATGATTTTCCAGAGGAGTGTTGGAATCAAGAAGGAAAAATTATGAAATTGTTTGAAGATTTATCTTCTCGGAAAGGAAGAGAGATAATTAATTTTTTGATCAAAGATAAAGATAAAAATAAAGATACCTTGCTGGTAAAGCTTAATTGGCTATCAAAAATAATTGAAGAAAGTATTTTTATTCATTTAACTGAAACCTTGAGTGATACTCCATTTGCACGGCTATCAAAAGAAATTAAAAACACTTTAGATCTCAGAACACTTATCAATCTTTACGACGAAATTTTACCTGTAATAAATTCCTTGCAGTTGAATGAAAATTTAAATTATGATTTTCAAACAAACGCGCTTAACTATTAATTTTCTTGAGAATTAGTTGATAGATTGAATACACTGGGAAAGCTACGATTATCATTTGCAAGTAAACCGTTATGCAGTTACCAAGAAAGCTTAAGAAAACCGATATTTCCTCTTGAGACGATAATCCTAAAATAGCGTAAACGATCAGAACAAAAGAAATTGTTAAAAGGGTTAACAAAACTCCTGCATTAAATAAAGACCAATGAACTTCTTTGGATTCGTTCCATAAACTATCTAAAGACCCTAAAACAGAATTTCCTTCTAAAACAAGATAGTAAACTGAGTAAGTAAATCTAAATTGAATGTACAGACCAGGAATTATAAATAAAATCAGGCCTATGAGCGTCATAATTCCAATTATCGCCTGTAGAATAAAAATCTTTAATGCTAACTGTGCTGCTACTATCACATAGCCAATTAACTTATTAAGTGATCCACTTCTTAAATCTCTACCGATTAAGATAGCCATTCCGGTGTACAAAGGCGTTAAGAAGATAACTTGAAATACTATGATCATTGTAGCAATGACAAAATAATCCTCTCCGTAAGAAAATAAATAATCTGCAATCGAAGAAAGCAGACCAATAAACAGAATTGGAACAAAAAATATCTTAGTAAAAGTTAAAAAATTATTAAAATATAAAGTGAAGCCTGATGCGATAGCGTTTAAAATCATAGGTACATAAATGTAGGAGACATTATGATAGAAATTTGGTCAAAACCACAATGCCCTTTCTGCGATGCAGCTGTTCAAATATGTGAAACTAAAGAATTAGAATTTAAAAAATACATGCTTGATGAAGATTTTAATCGGGAAGAATTCAGCGAAAAATTCCCTAATGCCAGAACTTTTCCTCAAATTTTGATTGATGGAGAGTTAGTTGGCGGTTATCAAGAATTTAATCAATACATCCAGTTAAAAGCTATTTAGTTGTGGATTCAATAAATTCAGCAATTCTGCTGATTGATAGTTATTTTGGCAGTTCTCCTTGGTTTCCAGCTTTGCTATTAGGAACAGGTATTTTTTTCACCATCTATCTTAAATTTCCTCAAATTATTTTTTTTAATAGAGCCTGGAAAATACTTTTTTCAGGAAATAAATACAAAGATAACAGGGGAGAAACTACACCCTTTCAGGCATTAAGTACTGCCTTATCTGGGACTGTTGGAACTGGAAACATTGGAGGAGTGGCAATGGCAATCTTTATCGGAGGGCCTGCTGCGCTTTTCTGGATGTGGATTACTGCTTTCTTAGGAATGACAACCAAGTATGTTGAAGTATCTTTGGCGCATAAATACAGAATTTCTTTAGAGGACGGATCTATCGCTGGGGGTCCAATGTACTACATGCAAAATGGCTTAAAGTCTAAATGGTTGGGTATTATTTTTGCTTTTTGTTTATTAGTAACCACATTCGGCTCAGGGATGATGCCTCAGATAGATAACATTAGTAGTACGTTATTTGCCAGTTTTTCCATTCCCAATTTAACCACTTCTATTGTTATGACTCTCTTAGTAGGACTTGTGATAATTGGGGGACTTAAGAGAATTGCTTCTGTCGCTGCTTCTATTGTTCCAACTATGGCAACTATCTATTTCATTGGTGCGCTGAGTGTGATTTTTTATAATCTCGAGAATATTCTTCCTACCTTTCAAATGATATTCAGCGATATTTTTAGTGGTACTTCAGTGGTTGGTGGATTCTTGGGCGCCAGCATAGCTACCGCTTTTAATTATGGAGTTGCCAGAGGGCTTTATTCTAATGAGGCTGGCCAAGGTTCTGCGCCGATAGCTCACGCCACCTCGAAAACAAAAGAATCTATTGAAGAAGGTTTTGTATCTATCCTCGAGCCATTTATTGATACCATTGTAATTTGCACTCTAACCGGTCTGGTTATTCTTTCTTCTGGAGCTTGGATAGAAAAATATGAAAACAAGTTTGAAAGAACATCTTTCATAATCTTGGAAGGTAAACTTGATGCTAGTGACTCGGAAGATCTGATAGATTTTTTTCAAGGAAAAGATAATTCCATCAATCTTCATTCAGGTGAATTAAATATTGAATCGGGAAGGATCGAAGGCAATTTTACTTTTATAAACAATAGATCGTTTGCAGAGGATATTTTTGTTTATAAAAACGAAACTCTATTTAACGGTGCGGTAATTGTAAACGAGGGTTTAGTTTTATCTGATGTAGATATTATTGGAAAATCTTTAGTTAAATCTGCGGTACTGACAAGCAAAGCTTTTAATAAAGGGTTTTTTGGCAATTATGGAGAATACATTGTAACTTTAGGACTTTTGTTATTTGCATTCAGTACTGTAGTTTCTTGGTCTTACTACGGCGATCGATGCACAATTTATCTATTCGGCAAAAAATATGTCTTTCTTTACCGGATTGTATATATGTCAGCTTTTTTTATTGTAGGCACTGGTTGGATCGACACGGAAATTATATGGAACTTTGCACTGATCACTGTTGCAGCTGCAGCACTGCCAAATCTAATAGCTATTTTTCTTCTCTCTAGAGAAATGAGAACTCTTCAAGATAATTACACTCAGCAAACGGAGGATTGAGATAAAAATAGAAGCTGTTGTTATTGGTGCTGGAGTAGCAGGTTTAGCCGTAACTTTAATTGATAAAGACATCTAAGTTGCGATTGTTTAGAAAGAGAATAGATTTGGAGAGGGTGGTCAAGATTTTGAAATACTTGATTCAGGCGATCGCGACCTAGAAAATTTAATAAACCTTCAGAATATCGATAGTCCTGGCTTTGCGAACTCTCTCTTTCGCAGCAGAGGTAATTAAAAAAGTTAGGAATTCACTAAACTAATAAAAAAGGTAAAGTCTTCTGACGTTTCTTTCAAGACTGAGGTTTTTCCACTCAAGCCGCCATGACCACCAATTAAATTTATCCTGAACAGAATTTCATTATTTGAGGTTGAAAGATCTCTTAACTTTGCAACATACTTTGCTGGCTCGAAGTATTGAACCTGAGAATCATATAATGAGGATGTCACCAGAATATTCGGATAAGGAAGATTCGATAGATTATCGTAAGGTGAATAACTCTTCATGTAATTGTAATCTTTTTTATTTTTGGGATTTCCCCATTCATCGTATTCAAATGTCGTTAAAGGAATAGATTCATCAAGCATCGTTGTAACCACATCCATAAAGGGAACAGCTGCTAGAATGCCTTTGTACAATTCTGGAGCTTCGTTCGCAATAGCTCCCATTAATAAGCCTCCGGCACTTCCTCCCATAGCAAAAACATTATCTTTATCCCCAAAACCTTTTTTTAAGCATCCTTTAGTAACATCGATAAAGTCGTAAAAGGTATTTTTCTTTTTATGCATGCGTCCATCTTCATACCAATGTTTACCCATTTCAGATCCACCACGAATATGTGCTAAGACAAATATAAAATTTTCTTCTAATAAAGGAATAATGCTGGAACGGAAATTTGCGTCAATAATATGGCCATACGATCCATATCCGTAAAACAAAACAGGTTTTTTATTAAGGGGAGCACCGTTATCTTTGTAAACAATTGATGCAGGAATTTTTGTATTATCTCTGGACTTTAGTATGAGTCTTTCAACTTTTAAGCCTTCAGTATTGCACTTAATTTTTGATTTCCAAATGATAGATCTTCTTTTGGAAACTAAAAATTCTTTGTAAACAGTTTCCGTTTTATTAAGAGATGAATAAGCAAAACAAAAATAGTTAGCTTTAGGATCATTATTACCCGCTAGAGAGACGTCATAGCAGGATTCATCAAATTTTATGTATTCATGAGATCCACTTTTTGAATTTATTTTTAGTATCTGAGGTAAGCCATTTTCTCTCACATCTAGAAGAATATGATTCTTGAATATTTCAAAATCTAGCAAATACCTTTTTTTATTTTCTTTAAGAAGAGTTTTCCATTTTTTATGTTGATGACAAACGGATAGATCAGAATATTTGAGTGAAAAATTAGCCTGACCATTCATATTTGTCATGACATAAAAAGTATTATGAAAAATGTCTACGAAATATTGATGTTTTTTCTTTCTCTTGAGAACTAATTTCAAACTAAAAGGATCATTCAATGGGAACAATCTAATTTCATTGGAATTAGTCTGACTTGAATAAATAAATCCATATTCTCTGTCTCTAGAAATTCCAAGACTGCAATGAAACTGAGAATCAGTTTCCTCATAAAGCAATATGTCTTTTTTTTGGGGAGTACCTATCTTATGAAGAAATACTTTATTACTAGTTAATGTTATTTCATCCCTTTTGATGTAAATGATATTTTTTGAATCTTCCGACCATATAAATTGACCATCAGTACCTGAAATTTTATCTTTGAGATTTCCTCCGGTCTTAATGTGTTTAACCTTTATTGTGTATTCTCTTCTTCCATTGGTATCTTCTGCGAATGCCAATAAGTCATTATTTTTAGAAGGAGAGACGCTTGAAACTTGATAGAACTTTTTATTTTTCGCTAATTTATTTATGTCTAAAATCAATTCTTTTTTTGAGTTTGTGCCTTTAGATCGAAAGTATTTTCTATAATCATTTTTCTTCAAAGTTTCTGAGAAATAAAAGAATCCATTTCTTTCTACTTTCAAGGATTCATCTTTTGCAGGAATATATCCATTAAGTTTTTTTAAGTATTTATTGGAAATATTTGATTTTGTTTTAAGCCATTCATCGTGATAATCGCGTTCAGATTTTAAATAATTTAGTACCTCTTTATTTTTTCTTGAATCGTCTCTTAGCCAGAAATAGTTATCTATTCTTTTATCATTATGTTTTCTTAAGACTTTCTTGACTTTTTTAGCTTTTGGTTTCGTTTTCATATTTATTAATTGTCTTTTATTCTTTCACCTTTATAATCCGCAACCATTAAGAATGATTATTTTAAAACTTTCACTTTTCTAGGGGGATCTATATGAAATTATTCCATCACCTCTTAATTGCGTGTCTTTTATTTTCCACAAACTTTTTTGCTCAGTCTGATAACGAAGATTACACTCTCGAGGAAATAATTGTAACCGCCCAAAAAACAGAAAAATCTCTACAAGATGTTCCTATTGCTGTTTCGGCTTTATCTGCTGATGACCTAGCTTTAAGGCAAGCTGTTAGATTCACTGATTTACAGCTTAACGTACCTAATCTCAGTTATTCAGAGACAAATTTTGGTGGTAGCTCAGTATCCATCAGAGGTATAGGTAGACTTGCTACTGGTATTTCTTTCGACCAATCGGTCACAACTCATATCAATGAATCTCCATGGGGGGAAAATACAAATGTTTCTACAATGTTTGATATGGATAGAGTTGAAGTCTTGAGAGGCCCTCAAGGTACTCTTTTTGGAAGAGGGACAACAGCTGGATTAGTTAATTTGGTTACCAAAAGGCCATCCGTTGATACTGGTCTAGATGGTTATGCAGGTTTTACAATTGGTGAATACGATTTAAAAACATTTGAAGGCGCTATAAATATTCCTTTAGATGAAAATTTTGCTGTAAGGGCTGCTTATACTCAAACAGAAAGAGATGGATTTACTGAGAACCTCTATGAACCATTGGGCGGTACTTTTGATGGTCGAGATCATTATGTGGGAAGAATTTCTCTAAGATATGATTCTGGAAATACTGTAATTGATTACATGTATCAAGAGCACGAAGAGGAAAGTACCAGGACCCTTCGAACAAATTATGTCTGTACTCCCGATACTAATATTGCAAGAGGTTGCGCTTTAGGTGGCGAAGGAATCGGAATAGCTAATCCAGCTGCTACCTACAATGGAATCCTTGGAGCAGTTTTTCTAGAATCAGGGCCCTTGGGTGCAAACACAGCAACTTACACAGCGTTTGGTCTAAATGATGTTCCGAGACCTGCGAATATGACTCTTAGGCAGACTCATAGTGATTTTGTTCCTATATATGATAGGCATTCTGGTACTCATCAACTTAATATTTCTCACGATTTAGAGGATGGAATTGTGTCATTAAATGTTATGTCACGGGAATCATCATCATATACAAGAATGGACACAACTTTGGCAGTTGAACCTTTGATCGGTGTAAAAATTTCTGATGATCCTCTAACCTATCTTGGAGGCTTAGTGTCGGTTGATATGCTTGATCACTGCGTTGGAGATCAATGCGGAAAAAAAGGTCCTACGCAGGTAGAAAGACTCAGCGGTCAATCTGGTAAGTATGTTTTACAGACTACTAACAGAAACTCATTCATTGACGGTTCTAGTAATGAACAATCAACTGAGTATCTCGAACTAAAATATAGTTCTGATCTAGATGGTATTTTTAACTTTATAGTTGGTGTAAATCATTATGGTCATTATGAAGATGATAGTTATCTGACAACTTCATCTCCCTTAACGCTCTTAGGAGATGCCCAATTTTTTGTTCCTACTACATTTGGCGATGTCAATGAGTACGAGTTAGAGGCCAGCGGTTTATTTGGAGAACTTTACTTTGATGTCAGAGATGATTTGAGAATTACTCTTGGTTTGCGATACGGAGAAGAGAAAAAAATTAACGATATCGTAACTACAAATTATGGACAAGCAAGAAATGTTGGCGCATTTGCCGGTGTCCCTTGGTTGTTGGTCGATGGAGATTTATATAATTGTTTCGAGGGTATTGCAGGAGCTTTTGGTCAAGCACCAGACCTTGGTGTTATCGGTCAGATTCTATCTGGTCAATCTTCTAACGGTTGTGGAGCAGGTGAGCAAGAAACCATTGACCTTTATGAAGTCTCAGCTCAAGTAAATGCTGCATCTGCTGCTTTAGCAGGCGGTATTGCTGCAGCTGGCTTAATAACAGATCCTCAACAACAAGCTTTAGCAACTGGAACGGCTTATGCAACCTATTTTATGAGTGTTAAAGATTTGGTTCCCCCGCTTTATGATAGGAGTGAAAGTTATAATATTCCTGGCTGGGAGTCTTACAAAAAGAATAAATTAGATTACACAACAACAGCTGGAAGGTTAATTGTTGATTATACTTTTGGTGATGATTCTCTTTTGTATGCTTCATATTCAAGAGGAACTAAACCTGCAGGTATCAATCCTCCAATTAATCCAAGAATTTATGAGAAAGGTTTAATACCTGCTAATACAGTTGAGGAAAAAGTTGATGCATTTGAATTGGGTATCAAGTCAATCTTACTTAATGGTCAAATGAGACTTAATACTTCGATTTTTTACAACAAGTATACCGATATGCAAATATCAAGGATTCTTGCAACTACAACCTTTAATTTCAATATTGATTCGGAAAACTATGGGGCTGAGATAGAAATGGATTACGTTCCTGCTTCAATTCCAAACCTTAGGTTAGATTTTATGTTTGCCTACATAAGCACAAAAATTCAAGATGATGAACTTACAATTGATCCGTTTAATATTGCAGCTCAAGGAACGCCTTATTTTGATGCCAGCAATACTATCTATAAATGTATTGATCTATTCTATGAAGGTGAGGGTTGCGTTGCAAACACGTTTATTGCGGATAAAGATCTTGTCAATTCAGTTCAAGCTGTCTTAGTCAGTTTGGATGCATGGTTACCAGTTCCTGGTACAACTCAAGCAGACGGCCATCCAATTTATATGTCTAGGGTGGCATTATCAGCTCTTGGAATACCGACTTCTACAGGTGTGAAGCAAAGCATTGATGGGAATCGTCTTCCAAATACGCCAGAAATGACCACATCATTAGGTCTTTCTTACAATTTTGAGATTGGTAACGGCATCTCAATTGTTCCAAATATTTATTACTATTATCAAAGCGACATGTACGTAAATGAATTTAACAATGATTTATACGGTAAGGTTGATGCTTGGGATGAAATAAATATTGGTTTAACGGTGGGAGACGTTGAAAATCAGTGGTATTTCAGATTTTTTTCAAGAAATGCTCTTAATGAAGACAATATTACTTGGAAATATAACTCAACTGACGTGACCGGTAATTTTCAAAGTTATTTTTTAAGAGATCCTAGAGTAACGGGGATAGAGTACAGATATAGATTTTAAGCTATCAATTCAAAAAAGCCTCTTTTATTTATGGAAAGAGGCTTTTTTTATACCCAAATAATTGAATAAATATACAATAAAAACGTTTAATTTTGACTGATTTTCATATAGATTAATGAATATACGTTTAAGAAGGGAGTCTTAAATTAGTACATACAGGGAAGTTATCAACTCAAAACACAAAGGGGAATGTTATGAGTATAAAAAAACTATCACTGCCATTTATAATTTTGGCACTTATTTTCACTGGATATTCAATAGCACAAGACAATGCTCTTGAAGAAGTAACCGTAACATCGCAAAGACAAGAACAAAGTCTTCAAGATGTTCCTTTAGCTGTCACAGCTTTTAATGCAGATGATTTGCTTGAGCAGCAAATTGAGGAAGCTTCGGATCTTCAACTTGTGGTTCCTGGATTGACTTTTGCACCCACTGCTTTCTCTGGTGGTGGTGGATTTGATATTCGTGGTATCACTAATTTAGCTGTTTCTGCTTCTGCAGATGCAGGTGTAGCAATCCATATGAATGACTTAGCTCTAGGTTCAACAACTTTACAGGATGGAACATTCTTTGACATGGAGAGAATAGAGGTTATTAGAGGACCAGCAGGAACCTTATTTGGAAGAAACTCAGTTGGTGGTGCCATCAATATGATTACTGCAAAAGGGGACACGTCTGGTTATTATGGTAATGCCAGTATCGATATAGCTGACTATAACGGACTGAAAACAACTTCAACTTTTAATATTCCATTAGACGATAGAGTGGCCTTGAGACTCGCTACGTCTACACTTAAAAGAGACGGTTATATGGAAAACATATATTCCCTTCAGAAAGATCAAGATATTGATGGAAGAAACCAAGTTGCTTATCGAGCCACGTTAACTTTTGAGCCTACTGATAACACTACAATACATGTTATCCACAGTGCAGAAATTGAAGATTCAACTAGGACATTAGGTGGTAACACTTATTGCAAAAGAGATACATCTTTTGTAACCGGTTGTACTCGAACCTCTGAAAGAGCATTTGAGCTAACGCACCCTATGGGAACATACGTTGAAAACTTAATGGTTGCGATGGGAGTATTGGACTTTACCACGACAACTGATATGTCAGGCGCTCCTCAAGGATTCAGACAACAAAATACTCGTGGAACTCCACTATACCAAGTTGATCAATACACAACTCAACTGCTCATAGAGCACAGCGTAGACGATATAGATATTTCAATAGGCGCTCATTCAAAAGATAGAACATTCATGAGAATGAGTGTTTATTCTTCACCTGAAATGCAAAGATTAAGATTTAAGGATACAGCAGCCACCCCAGGCGGTTTGATCAATATGTCTGGATATGGCCCTGGATGTAATCTAGACGCAGGTACTCTTGGTGCCTACGGTGGATGTGTTATGGATACAATAAATTATCCAACCGGAGGAGATAGACCGGAAGCTGATGTAGATACAAAAGTGCTTGAATTAAAAGTAAGTTCTTCATTTGATGGAAATTTAAACTTCTTAGCCGGTTACACTTATTATGATAATGCTTCCATAACCTTATACGATGTATACGCAAGTGGATTAGATGTCTTAGCTCAAGCGCCTCCCGCCTTGTTAGCAGGTCCTGCAGCTGCACTAGGTGCTCAACTTTACCCAAGTTTATACAGAACAAACGATAAAGGTACTATTGAATCGCAAGCTGTCTTTGGGGAGCTTTATTACGAGGCAAGAGATGACTTAAAGCTTACTTTCGGTCTTAGATATAATGAGGACGAAAAAACAAGTTTAAGCCGTATCGCATTTGTTAATGTTTTAGGTTTTGCAAAAGGAAGGGCTACTGATTTAGGAGTTAATCTTTTGACAGAAGGAGCTATTCCATCCGCAGCAGCCTTTGAGGCTTTTGCATGTGGTAATTTTGAGGAAGGATTTTGTCCTCTTTTAGGAAGTGTTCCTGATTACGGAGAAGCTTATATCGCAACCACTGGATTAGACCCGTACATGGAATTTAGTTCTATGACCGGAAGATTTGTTGTTGATTATTTCGTAAATGAAAATTCGATGATTTATGTCAATCTATCAAAAGGTTTTAAAGGTGGAGGTTTTAACCCTGCTCTCGATCCTTTGATTTTTCCAAATACTCCGCAAATATTCCCTGCAACAGACCTCATATCACTTGAATTTGGTTTTAAAACAGAGTTTCCAGAACAAGGAGTTCGTTTAAACGGTGCCGTTTATGCTTATGATGCAGAGAATTATCACATCACAAAAATTATGAACAAAACTTCAATTAACGAAGGTATTGATGTTGATATTATGGGATTAGAATTAGAGCTTTTATATGCACCTCCTTCAGTTCCAGGTTTAGCCCTAAACGCTTCAGTGGCAATGACTCAATCAACTATTGCTGATGGAGTAACTGCATTGGATCCAGTGCAGCCTGATGGAGCTTTTTCAGGACATCCTGATAGTAAGGATTGGCATTTAATGAAAGATGAACTTTCTACTATGTTCATTATGAGAAAAGATGCACTGCAAGCTGTTTACGGTGCTTGGTTGCAAGAAACTGTTACGGGCGGAGCTGCTCAAACAGGATTGGATGCAATAGAAGTTCTAACTGCTGGAGAAACCACTACTGCTGATTTAATGGCAGCATTAATTCCCGCAGAGTTTCATGGAGACAGAACCTATGGTCAACCAACGCCAGTTAGTTATTTGGTTCCAGCTTTAGGTTTGGCTCCTGCTGAAGGACATTTACCGTCTTTAGGAGTTCAAGCAGGCATGAGAACTATGGCTCAATTAATGGGCTTTGATCCTGCTGCTGTCGTTTCTGAAGGTCTGGAAACCGATATATCTGGAAATTCATTAGTTCATCCTGACTCTTCAGCCAACGTTGGTATTTCTTACACAGCACAAGCAGGAAGCGTCAACATAACTACTAGACTTGATGTGGCTTATCAGGGTGCAAGGTACGTGCGTATATTCAATCTTCCTGAGGACCAAATAGATTCTTGGTTAGAATCAAATCTACAGATTACTGTTACACCGGCTAACGACGATAGCTGGTATGTTCAATTCTACGGTCAAAACATTACTGATGAACTTAATGTCACAGGTATAGGTCTTGGAGATGCTTCAGTTGGACAAACTAGAGGTGTTACTGTGAGAGATCCGCAAGTCTTTGGATTTAGAGTTGGCTATAATTTCTAATATTCAAAATAGCATACAAAAAACCCTGATTTATATCGGGGTTTTTTGTTTTATTCTTTCATGCTCCTTTAATCAAGATTCTTCAATTATTACTATTCAACAAGGAAGTATAAAAGGTATAGACCAAAATGACGGCACTATAAAATATTTTGGTATCCCTTACGCAAAAGCTCCAGTAGACAATCTACGTTGGAAGGAACCTTTGCCACATGATGGATGGAAGGATACCTTTTTAGCCGAATCACATGGCAAAGCTTGCATGCAACCACTTGAATTGCTGACTCCAGATGGAAAACTGACAGGTAATAATGGTTTTTATGATCTTATTATAGAAAAATCAGGCTTAGATATTTCATCTCTTGAATCTCAAAATAATGCTGGATTCAATCGTTTTACCTACGACGATATGTCTGAGGATTGTTTATTTCTAAATGTTGTTGTTCCTAAAGGAGGCTCAGCAAAGAAACCAGTAATGTTTTGGATTCATGGAGGTGCTTCTCGATGGGGTTCTGGGCATGAAAGTAATTATACCAGTCAATATATTCCTACTGAGGGAGATGTCATTGTGGTGAGTATAAATTACCGACTAGGTGTTTTTGCTTGGTTAGCTCATCCGGAGTTATCAAAAGAGTCAAAAAACAATGTTTCAGGTAATTACGGAACTTTAGATCAAATAGCTGCCTTAAAGTGGGTAAAAGCGAATATTTCAAATTTTGGCGGTGATCCAGATAATGTAACCATCTTTGGTGAATCTGCAGGAGGGCAAGCGGTAACCTCATTGATGATAAGTCCTCTATCGAGAGGATTATTTCATAAAGCTATTGCACAAAGTGGAACTGGGTTACCAAATGTTCTTACTGATATTAGAGAAGATAAGGGAAATTTAGTTTCTGCTGAATCTAAAGGAATAAAGTTAGCCGAATATTTTTTGGGAGAAAATGCCAATATAAAGGATTTAAGAGAGTTACCCGCCCTAGATATTGTGTCAATTGATGATTTTCAGCTCGATCAAGACCTAATAATGTTGACGAATCAAATTGTTGATGGGTATGTATTTCCTGAATCTATAAAAGATGCCTTCTTAAATAAAAATGTTCATGATTTACCCTTTATGGTGGGGTTCAATGGTGATGAGGGGACTAGTCTGTTTCCTTTAATTATTGACCAAAAGACATTCAATTTATTTGGTGAGTTTTGGGCAGAAAGTCTTTGGGCTTTTGTAAATCCTGATCCTTTATCTTTTCAGGGGCCTAAGGGAATGAAAGATTTTGCATTAAGTTTGGATGATAATTTTTATGATGCTGCGACAGATTTCTGGGGATTTTTATTCTTCGGTGCTCCTTCCTACTTCATAGCAAAACAACACTCATTATCCGGAAATCCTACGTATCTTTATCAATTTGATAAAAAACCCAATATTCCTAATGATTATCTTGGCGCTACCCATGCTCTTGAGCTTGGATATTTATTCAATAAAGGAGGACTATTTGGTATCGATGGTTCTTATGATGATTCAGATATTAGGCTTGCGCAGCAAATGCGTTCAGATTGGATTGATTTTGCTAAAGAAGGTTCTTTAAGTAATGCTAATACCTTTAATCATAAAGAATCCATAGCAAGGATCTATGATGATGTTGTTATAGATAGAATTATTGAGCATCACGAATTTTATAAGTCATATTCAGCTTTTTGGGAAAATCTTCCATAGAAGATTGACTTAGATGGAAATCCATCTAATTAGAATAAAAATTAATTTTTGTTTTTTGTTAATTTAAGATAGATTACACTTTCAAAAACGGGATTTAACTTAAACAAGGAGCGTTATGACTAAATTCTCAACTAAATTATTTCTAATTGTCTCTATCTTTTTATCTTCTTTTTCCTTTGTTCAGGATTCAAATGGTTTAGAAGAAGTAACTGTTACAGCACAAAGACAAGAACAGAGTCTTCAATCTGTTCCTCTTTCGGTAAGTTCTTTAGATACCGATGATATTTTAGCTAGGCAAATCGATGAGGCTAAGGATCTTCAAATGTTTGTTCCTGGGCTTAGGTTTGGAGGAAATATTGGAGAAGGAGATGGTTCATTTGAGATAAGGGGTATGACTAATGGAGCTACTTCTGGTACTTCTGATGCTGGTGTTGCAATTCATATAAATGATATGGCTGTTGGTATAGTTGATGTTGCTTCAGGTGGCTTTTTTGACATGGAAAGAATCGAAGTTATTAGAGGCCCAGCAGGAACACTTTATGGAAGAAATGCTATTGGTGGGTCAATCAATTTCATTACTGCAAAAGGAGATACTTCAGGATTTTATGGTTCAACAAAGATTGACTTAGGTGATTACGGAAGATTTGGTACTGAAACAATGTTTAATGTTCCTTTGGACGATTCTGTTGCACTCAGAGTTGCTACATATTCTTTAAAACAGGATCCTTTAATTGAGAACATATATTCTTTAGGAGAAGACGTCGATAATAGGAATCAGTCAGCTTATAGATTGACTTTAACTTTCGATGCTTCTGATGCTACTTCAGTAAGTGTTGTTCATTCAGCTTCTCTTGAAGATTCTACAAGAAATATAATTGCTGGCTCTTGGTGTGATAGAGATCCATCTTTAGTAGTAGGTTGTACTCAAGTTGCTCCAGAAAATCAAAAATTTGAAATTGCTAATCCTATGTCGACTTTTGTTGAAAATCTTTTAGTTGCTCAAGGTGTTCTAGATTTTACTCCGATTACTGATATGTCTGGTGCACCTCAACAATTTTGGCAAGTAAATCAAAGAGGAATGCCTATCAACATGGTTGATGAATACATTACTCAAGTTTTAATAGATCACGACATCAATGACGAACTGTCACTGTCCTTGGCAGCTAGTAGAAAAGATAGACAATTCAAAAGAAGAGAATCATGGGAATCACCAGAGTTAGACACATTAAGATTTAACGATACAACCGCAACACCATCAGGATTAGGAACTATGTCGAATACATTCGATCCAAATTGTTCAGTTGAATCTTATACAGCCGGTTGGTTTGGTGGTTGTATTCTTGATACCGTAAATAATCCAGTTGGAGCATTTGCTTACAGAAGTGAACAAATTACCGATTCAGTTGAAATGAAATTAGTTTCATCCTTTGATGGTCCTCATAACTTTTTATTTGGAATGAATTATTTTAAGAATGTAGGTGATACGGATACTGATGTCGTTGCATCAGGTTTAGATGCATTAACAAAAGCTCCTGCTGCTGCTTTGGTAGGCGCTCAATTAAATGCATTAGGTATTCAACTGTATGCACCACATTTTAGAACAGGAAATATTGATACAATCGAATCATCTGCAATGTTTGGAGAATATTATTTTTCAGCTACTGATGACGTGAAGATAACAATTGGACTTCGTTATACAGATGATTTCAAAGAAGCTTTACCTAGCAATCCTTTCATTAATGTCTTTGGATATCAAAAAGGCTTTATGACAGATGCATTAGCTGGTGCGCTGACTAGCGGACAAGTACCTAGTGCAGTTGCTTGGGAAGCTTTATTTTGTCCTCCAGGAGGGGCATTTTGTCCTGCAGGCATTCCTGGAAGAGAGGGTTTAAGTGCTCCAGGTGAAGCCTACAAAGCTGCTGGATTTGATACGACTTTAGAAACAAGTAAATTTACTGGTAGATTTGTTGTAGATTATTTCATTAATTCCGATTCAATGATGTTTGTTTCCTTATCTAAAGGTTTCAAAGGAGGAGGAATTAATCCTGGCTTTGATCCAGCTGCATTTGCTGGCGTTCCTACTGGTTTTCCTGATGCAGATGTTTGGAACGTAGAAATTGGATTCAAAAATGAATTCCCTGACCAAGGTATAAGATTTAATGTATCTGCCTATGCATCGCAAGTTGATAATTTTCACATTGGAAAAATCATCAATAGAACAACTATTAATGAGGGAATTGATGTCGACATAACTGGTTTAGAGGCAGAATTATTAGTCGTGCCTCCTCAAGTTCCAGGACTTTCTTTCAATGCATCAATCAGTTTAACCAACTCCTCTATTGCCGATGGTGAAAAAGCTGTGGATGTTATAAATAGAGACCTGCAACTTTCAGGTGGTGGAGCTGATTGGCATCTTATGAAAGACGAACAATCTGAAACCTACATAGTAAAGAAAACTGCTTTAGCAGCAATGTGGCAAACTTATTTACAAGAGGTCACTTCTGCAGGCGCAGCTACGACTCCTGCAGATGCTATTGCTGCAATAAATCCTGCCTTTGATGGTTTAGGACTAGTTACAGCTGTTTTCTTCAATCCAATAGAACATCATGGTGATAGAACTTTTGGCGAGCCTACACCTGTTAGTTATTTCAACCCATTTACTGGAGCTATGCCTGCTGAAGGTCATTTACCTTCTTTAGGAAATAGATTAAGAAATAATGCTGCATTCGATCCATTGAGAGTTTTGGCACAACTGCATGGTTTTGATTTAGTCGCAGGGACAGATATCAGCGAAGGATTAGAGACAGATCTTTCCGGTAACAGCTTGTATCATCCAGAAAGTCAAATTTCATTAGGATTAGGCTATGTCCAAGAGGCTGGAGCTTTAAAAATCAACTATAGACTTGATTACTATGTCCAAGGCCAAAGATATAACAGAGTATATAACCTGGCTAGTGATTATTTAGAAGGTTGGGATGAATTAGGAGCACAAATTACACTCTCAGACAGTGATGATTCATGGTTTGTTCAATTTTATGGTCAAAACATTACTGATAATGAAAGCATTTACTACAGAAACTTAGAAAGTACTGCAGTTGGAAATTATCAAAGAGTTATGGCTAGAGAAAGAGCAAGATACGGAATTAGAGCTGGCTATAACTTCTAATTGCTAACCTTTAAAAAAACCCTGCTTTTGCAGGGTTTTTTTATTTAGTAGACATATTTATTATAAAATAAATAAAAATCCATTCTTTTAATGATCAAATATCTAAATAACATTGCTGGAATTTTAATCCTTCTAAATATATTAGATCAGA
>CABZTA010000015.1 GCA_902528485.1 uncultured SAR86 cluster bacterium | reverse complement strand
TTAAATTTTCTACATTGGATAACAAAAAAACCAGATTGTCTTTAAATTCTATTTGGGACGATATAAGGGAATATTCAAGATTGAATGAAGAGATAAACTTATTTGTGACTTTTGGCCAATTGATAGAAGAATCTAAGGCTTGGTGAGCATTAAAATTTCCAACGGCTCCATTAAATTTTGCTGCTTGTTTTGATTCATTGATTTTTTTTAGGTGAAAATTTATTCTGTTGAAGAAATTTTTAAATTCTTTTCCTAATGAAGTGGGGCTAGCTTTTTGACCATGAGTAAAAGAAAGCATAGAAATATTAGCCCATTTAGTCGCTAAACTTTTTATTTGCTTATTAAAAAACTTTAAATTGGGTAATAAATATTCAGTTCTATATCTTTCTACCATCAAAGCATAGGAAAGATTATTGATATCTTCTGAGGTACAACAAATATGAACAAATTCACTTAATTTAGATAATCCTAATGATTCAAGCTGCTTGACGATATAAATTTCTACAGCTTTTACATCGTGATTAGTAACTTTTTCTATAGATTTAATCTTTGAGGCTTCTTTTAGGTCAAAATTAGTAAAAATATTTTCAATTTTTTTTTGATGATTTTTACTAATATTAGGAAGAAATTTCATGCTTTTTAAGTTTAGTAAAAACAATAACCAATTTATCTCTACTTCTACTCTAGTTTTAATAAGAGCATATTCAGAAAAATAATTTTCAAGATCTTTTATTTTATTTTTATATCTACCATCAATAGGGGATATAGATAAAAGTGATTCTTTAGTCATGATTTATAAATTTCTCCACCACCTAAACAAATATCATTTTGATAGAAGACAATAGATTGCCCAGGAGTTATAGCTCTTTGTGGTTTTTCAAATTTTACACTAAAGAAACCTTCTTTTTTTGTGAGGATACATTTCTGATCATCTTGTCTATATCGAATTTTAGCCGTTAATTCCATAGGTTCTGAAAGATCTGGCTCAGAAATCCAGTTAATAGAATCGACGAATAATTTTTTTTCAAATAAATTTTCATTATCATTTCCTTGGACCACTACAAGGACATTTTCTAAAAGATTTTTTTCAACTACATACCATGGTCTTTCGTCGTAATTTTTTAATCCACCAATACCCAGTCCTTGCCTCTGACCTAAAGTATAGAAAGAAAGGCCTCTATGTGAACCAATCTCGTTACCTTTATCACAGACAATTTTTCCAGGCCTATCATTAATATAATTTTCTAAAAAACTAGGGAAAGGCCGTTCTCCGATAAAGCAAATTCCAGTACTATCCTTTTTTTCAAAAGTAGATAAATTCATGGATTTTGCAATTTCTCTAACTTCTTTTTTTGTAAGCTCAGAAAGAGGAAAAATAGTTTTATCTAAAACCTCTTTATTTATATTGCATAAAAAATAAGTTTGATCTTTGCTTTGATCTTTCGCTTTTGCAAGATAATTTGATCCAGATATCGATCTGATTTCAGCGTAATGACCAGTGGCAATGTAATCAAATTTATTGCTTACTGCATAATTATAGAATTCATTAAATTTTATATATTGATTACACAAAACGTCTGGGTTAGGAGTTTTTCCTTTTTCTAAATCTGTTAAGAATTTATCAAAGACCTTATGTTTGTATTCATTTGAAAAATTTAAATGATGTAATTTTATATTTAACTGATCTGCTACTTTGGCAGCATCCATAAAATCTTCTTTGGCAGTACAGAGTGGAGTTCCGTCATCATCTTCCCAATTCTTCATAAATGCTCCCTCTACCTCATATCCTTTTTGTAGAAGAAGTGCCGCAGAAACCGAGGAATCTACACCGCCAGACATACCAACAAGTACTTTCATAAGCTTATTTTATTAAAAAAATGCAAAAGTCTTAAACCTTTATTTTAATGATACAATCACAATCCTAATTATCCCTAGCTATAAAATAATAAGTTATGAGTTTTGAAAAAATAGTAATTCCCTCTGAAGGAGAACCTATCACTATAAATGAAACGGGTAAGTTAAATGTTCCTAATAATCCAATAATCCCTTTCATTGAGGGTGATGGTATCGGTACTGATATTACTCCAGCTATGATAAAAGTTATCGATAATGCTGTGGAAACTGCCTATGCAAATGAAAAGAAGATTTCTTGGATGGAGATTTATTGCGGTGAAAAATCAGTTGAAACTTATGGCAATGATACCTGGCTTCCTGATGAGACAATTGATGCAATCAAAGAATATATTGTCGCAATAAAAGGTCCGTTAACCACTCCTATTGGAGGTGGAATCAGATCATTAAATGTGGCTCTTAGGCAAAAATTAGATCTTTACTCCTGCGAAAGACCTATTACATATTTTGAAGGAGTTCCTAGTCCAGTTATTTATCCTGAATCTACCGATATGGTGGTTTTTAGAGAAAATTCGGAAGATATTTATGCAGGTATCGAATTTAAAGCTGATTCTGATGAAGCAAAAAAAGTCATAAAATTTTTTAGAGAGGAAATGGGAGTTGGAAATATTAGATTTGAAGAATTCTGCGGTATTGGAGTTAAACCTATCTCTAAGCCTGGAACTGAAAGATTAGTTCGAAAAGCAATTCAGTTTGCTGTCGATAACGATAGATCTTCAGTCACTTTGGTCCATAAAGGTAATATTATGAAATTTACCGAAGGTGCTTTTAAGGAATGGGGATACGGAGTAGCTAAATCAGAATATGGCGCTGTTTCTCTGGATGGTGGTGAGTGGATGAGCTTTATAAATCCTAAAACTGGTAGGACTATCGTTATCAAAGATGTTATTGCTGATTCGTTTTTGCAACAAATTCTAACAAGACCTGCTGATTATGATGTCATTGCAACAATGAATTTAAATGGAGATTATATTTCCGATGCATTAGCAGCAAAAGTAGGGGGACTCGGTTTAGCGCCAGGAGCTAATGTCGGAGATCACATTGCTTTATTTGAAGCAACTCATGGAACTGCACCAAAATATGCAGGAGAGGACAAGGTAAATCCATCTTCATTAATATTATCAGCAGGAATGATGCTAAATCATATTGGATGGAAAGAAGCTTCTGATAATGTAATCAAAGGGATAAGCTGGGCTATTAAAAACAAGCTGGTTACTTACGATTTGGCTAGATTAATGAAAAATGCAACAAAACTTAAATGTTCTGAATTTGCAGACGAGGTATGCAAAGGAATGAAGATGGGGTATCTGAAATAGCATTAATTTAATGTTTCTTGATTTTAAATTAGAGAGCAAAAATCCAGAGGATGACTATGAAGGTGATTTATCGGTTGCCGTTAGACCTTCTGACCCAATAGTAAAAAAACCTTCTTTATATAGAATTCTTTTGTTGAATGATGACTACACCCCCATGGAATTTGTAGTATATGTTTTACAAAAGTTTTTTAATTATGATCAAGAAAGAGCAACTCAAATAATGTTGGCAGTGCACACCCATGGAAAAGGAGTATGTGGTATCTTTACCAAGGAAATAGCTGAGACAAAATCAACACAGATTAATGATTTTGCCCAGCAAAATGAACATCCTCTGATAAGTGAAATTGAACCAGTTGATGAAGAAGATTAATGTTAGAAAAAAATCTAGAAAATTGTCTTAATAACGCTTTTAAAAAAGCGCATAGCTCTAATCATGAATTTGTTACAACAGAGCACCTATTGTATTGTCTTTTAGATAATAACGAGGCACTAAAGTTATTGTCTGCTTGTAATGTTGATATAGAAAAATTGACACTAGATTTAGAAAAATTTTTAAAGGATTCTATTCCAGAAAATTCAGATTCAAAAAAAGACGTTCAGGCTACTCTTAGTTTTCAAAGGGTGATTCAAAGAGCAGTGTTTCACGTACAAAGCACCAAAGGTGCTGAAGTTACTGGAGCAAATATAATAGTAGCTTTGTTCAGTGAAAAGGAATCTTATAGTGTTTACTTATTAAAACAACAAGGAATGACAAGACTGGATGCCGTTTCCTATCTTAGCCATGGCGAAGAAGAAGAAACAGAAGATTCAGAAATAGATTACCAAAATGAAGAAGGGGAAGAATCTGAAAAGAATGCATTAATAAAATATGCAACAAATCTTAATCAAGAAGCATCAGAAGGAAATATAGATCCTTTAATTGGAAGATCTAATGAATTAGAGAGAATCACTCAAATTCTCTCAAGAAGAAGCAAAAATAATCCACTTTTGGTAGGAGAATCTGGAGTTGGAAAAACTGCAGTAGTTGAAGGGCTTGCAAAAAATATTGTTGAAGGAAATATTCCAGACGTATTGAAAAACCGTCAAATCTTTTCTTTGGATATGGGATCTCTGCTCGCTGGAACAAAATACAGAGGAGATTTTGAAAAAAGGTTAAAGTCTATTCTCAAAGAATTAAAAAAAATTGATGGTTCTATTTTATTCATCGATGAAATACATACTGTGATTGGTGCTGGCGCTACATCCGGTGGTGTGATGGATGCCTCAAATCTTTTAAAACCAACTCTTGGAAAAGGTAGCTTTACTTTAGTTGGTTCTACGACATATACCGAATATAGAAATATTTTTGAAAAGGATAGGGCACTATCAAGAAGATTCCAGAAAGTAGATATTGAAGAACCTTCTCAAGAAGAAACCTTAAAAATTTTAGAAGGTTTGAAATCTAAATTTGAAGAGCATCATCAACTAAAATATTCAAAAGAAGCATTAAAATCAGCAGTTGAACTATCTTCAAAGCATATAAATGATAAATTCCTTCCAGACAAAGCTATTGATGTGGTTGATGAAGCAGGCGCCAGATTAAGACTTTTAAAAAATAATAGAAGAAAAACTGTATCTGAATTAGATATTCAAAAAGTTATTTCATTGATGGCTAGGATTCCAGAAAAAAGCGTCTCTAAGGATGACAAAGTCTCATTAGGAAAAATTGAAGAAAATCTCAAGAGAGTTATTTTCGGTCAAGATGATGCAATAGAAAAATTAGTTAGCTCCATAGTTATGTCAAGAGCTGGTTTAGGTAACGAAGAGAAACCAATTGGAAGTTTTTTATTTGCAGGACCAACAGGCGTTGGAAAAACAGAATTATCAAGACAGTTGTCTTTATCAATGGGAGTAGAATTAATTAGATTTGATATGTCTGAATATATGGAGAGACATACAGTTTCAAGATTAATTGGTGCTCCTCCTGGGTATGTTGGTTATGATCAAGGGGGTCTTTTAACAGAAGCAGCTGTTAAAAATCCACATTCAGTAATTCTATTAGATGAAATCGAAAAAGCTCATCCTGAGGTTTTCAATGTTTTGCTACAAGTTATGGATCATGGAACCTTAACCGATAATAATGGCAGGGTGGCAAGCTTTAAAAATGTTGTTTTAATTATGACAACTAATTCAGGGGCTCAAGAAATGGCTAGAAACTCTATGGGATTCCAAAAACAAGATAATTCATCAGATGGCGTTGAAGTGATTAAAAAAGCATTTTCTCCAGAATTCAGGAATAGATTAGATGCCATAGTTCAATTTGACTCTTTACCTGAAGAAGTAATTCTAACCATAGTTGATAAGTTCTTGACTGAAGTTCAAGCTCAACTCGATGAGAAACAAGTAACTCTTGAGGTCGATGATGATGCAAGAGTATGGCTATCTAGCAGGGGATATGATGAAAAGATGGGTGCAAGGCCTATGTATAGAATTATTCAGGATAAAATTAAAAAGCCATTAGCAGAAGAATTAATTTTTGGAGAACTTTCAAGAAATGGCGGAAGCGTTATTATTTCAGTAGAAGAAGATGAGTTAAAAATTGATCTTAAGCCTAGTCCAAAAAAAGAGCAAAAGAGGAAAGAAAAAGTCTAGTTACTTTCCTCTATAAGTTATCCTGCCTTTGGATAAATCATAAGGAGTCATTTCAACTTTAACCTTATCTCCGGTAAGAATCCTAATGTAGTTTTTTCTCATTTTTCCTGAAATGTGAGCTGTTATCACATGATCATTTTCGAGCTTCACTTTGAAAGTTGTGTTAGGCATGGTGTCTATTACTTCACCTTCCATTTCTATTAAATCTTCTTTTGCCATAAAATATGTATTTATATGACTATTATGCCAGATGAAAAAGGAAGATAAAAAGTTTCATCTTTGGGCGTTGCTATGCTTTCTGGGAATGATCATTATCCTGCTGGCGATAGTTAGTTACTTTATTGATCTAATTTATTGAAATGAAAAACCTGAATGAGTCGGATATTTCAAGAGTCATTGAAATGGCTTGGGAAGATAGAACTCCATTTGATGCTATCGAAGCCCAGTTTTCTCTAAAGGAGCAAGATGTTATAGAAATTATGAGGCGAGAAATGAAAACAAGCAGCTTTAAAATGTGGAGAAAGAGAGTGAATGGGAAAAATACGAAGCATTTATTAAAACGTTCTTTTTCTGTCGGACGCCATAGGGCTAAAGTCCAAGGAAAACCAAGATAATTAAAAATTTAATTTTAGATGATTGATACAAATATAAAGTTAATTGGTAATCCTGCATCACCGTACACACGAAAAATGGTTGCCTATTTAAGATATAAGAGGATTCCTTATCAAGTGATGTGGGGAGAAGCATCGGATATTCTAAAATCAATGAAAATTGATCCACCTAATCCAATTTTACTGCCAGTTTTTCTACTACCCAGAGATGGAAAAATAACAGCTGTCACTGATTCAACACCTTTAATTGAAGAATTTGAAAATTCTCATCCGGAAAGATCTGTTTATCCTAGTGATCCATCCCTTAAATTCATTAATTATATTCTTGAAGATTTTGGCGATGAGTGGTGTACAAAATTTATGTTTCATTATCGATGGTATTTCAGTGAAGATGCAGATAATGCTGGGACAATTTTACCGGTTGGAATTATGAATAATATTTCTGATGAAGAGCTAGCTTTTTTTAAAGGTCACTTCACAAAAAGACAAGTAGAAAGGTTGTGGGTTGTTGGATCCAACGATGAAACAGCATCCTTTATTGATAAAAGTTATAAATCGGTACTTAAAATTTTAGAAAATCATTTAAAAATTCAACCCTTTTTATTGGGTTCAACACCTTCGTCTTGTGATTTTGCAGTATATGGTCAACTTACACAGTTAATAGGATTTGATCCAACTCCAAGAAGAATTGCTCATGAAATTGCCCCAAGGGTAATTGGATGGGTGAGTTCTCTTGAAGATAGAAGCGGTCTTGAAGATAAGGAACATAATCTTAAACTATCAGATCTTCCTCAAACCATTCATGATTTGTTTCAAGAAATGAGTACTTCTTACATACCAACATTGATTGCTAATAAACAAGCTATTGAAAAAGGGAAGAATGAGTGGGAAATAGATTTAGATAATGGTAAGTGGAAACAGAAATCCTTCCCATATCAAGCAAAATGTTTGACTTGGATTAAAGAAGAATATGAGAAACTAGACATAAATGAAAAAGATGAAGTTTTATCTTTTTTAAAATTAAATAATTGCGAAATGTTGGTGATATGAAATGAATAGAATTACTGAAATGTTGGGCTGTAAATATCCAATAATACAAGCTCCTATGGGATGGATTGCGAGAAGTACGCTTGCATCAGCAGTTTCTAATGCAGGTGCTTTTGGCATTATAGAAACTTCATCTGGAGAAGTAGATCAGTGTAAAGATGAAATAAAAAAAATGGCTACACTCACAAATAGTCCTTTTGGAGTTAATTTACCAATTTTATTTTTATCTGATGAAAGCATGCTGGATGTTGTGATAGGTGAAAATGTAAAATTTGTTACTACTTCTGCAGGGGATCCAGCTAAATATATTCATAAATTAAAAGAAGCAGATATCAAAGTATTTCATGCGGTACCTAGTCTTGCTGGTGCTTTAAAAGCAGTAGACGCAGGAGTGGATGGCTTGGTTGTAGAAGGTACTGAAGGAGGAGGTTTTAAAAGCCCCGAGGAGGTTGGTCTTCATGTATTAATTCAATCTATCAAGAAACATACAGATCTTCCAATTGTTGCAGCTGGAGGAATTGTTGATGGGAGAGGTATGGCAGCTGCTTTTGCTGCAGGAGCTGAAGGAATCCAAATGGGAACAAGATTTGTTTCATCATTAGAAAGTCCAGTACATAAAAATTATAAAAACGCCATTGTTGGTGGGAATGAACAAGGTACATATATCCTCAATAAAAAAGCTAAGCCTTGTATCAGAGCATTAAAAACTGACTTCACAGAAAAAATTTATGATGAAGGCTTGATGGACATGGGTGCCATGTCGGGAATTAAAAATCTTTATTTTGGAGGCGATATGAATGCTGCACCTGCATTGGCAGGACAATCAATAGGATTAATAGACGAAATAAAACCAGTCGAAAAAATCATTCATGAAACAATTTCTGAATTCAATGATATTTGTAATTCTATGAGTTCTATCAAGTTTTAGTAAATGAAAATTTTAAGAACTCCGGAGAGTAGATTTAGCAACTTAAAAGATTTCCCTTATGTACCTCATTATACGGTGATAAAAACACATGATGACTCTGATCTAAGGATTCACCACATCGATGAAGGACCAAAAGATGGTCCTATTCTTTTGGTTATGCATGGTCAGCCAGTCTGGAGTTACTTGTATTCAAGAATGATTCCATACCTGACTGAAGCCGGTATAAGAGTGATCGCACCTGATTTACCAGGTTACGGTAAATCTGATAAACCTGCAGCAAGAGAAGATTATTCATATCAACGACAAGTAGATTGGATGAATGATTGGTTAAAAATCAATGATTTTAATAATCTCATTTTCTTTGGACAGGATTGGGGAGGGCTTATAGGATTAAGGGTCATAGCAGATCAGGCAGATAGATTTATTAAAGTTGCAATGGGAAATACAGGCTTGCCTTATAACCCTGATGTTTCTGAAGAAGTTATCGATAAAATTAAGGCATTTAGAAAAAGTGATATAAAACTAAATCCAATATCTATGCAAAAGGAAATAAGAAAAATGGATGGCAAGAATATTTCTGATGATGATTCTCCTTCTCATCCTGCTCTAAGTTTTATGTACTGGCAAAAATTATGCTGGGATACTAAAGATCTTCCAATTGGTTTCATGATGTCGAGCATGATGGAAAAAAATTCACGTATTAAATTCTTCATTTATTTCATATTTCTTAGGATAGGTTTAAGAAAACTTTTTCCTTTAAAAACAAACTTAGACATAGCATATGAAGCACCTTTTCCAAATCCTTCTTATAAAATGGGACCTAGAGCTATGCCTAGCCATGTACCTATGATTCCTGATCAATCCTTGGAAGCTCAAAGGAAAGCAAGAGAGTTTTATAAAAATTGGAATAAACCTTTCTTGAGCGTCTTTGCAGGTGACGATCCTGTAACTAATGGTGCCGAAAAGGATGTCTTGAGAATGTGTCCCAATGCAAAAAGTGTACCCAATATAGGAGGAGGGCATTTTTTTCAATGGACAAGAGCAAAAAAACTATCAAATATTCTTATAGATTTTATAAAAGATTAATTATTTATGTTCACTATGTTAGTTCCTAATACAGCGGATAATAATTATCTTGGTTTTAGGTTTGTTATTTATTTTTTTATCCCTTTTCTCTTATTAATGACTTGGAGATCTGTCATACATCTCTTTTATACAGAATATGGCTTGCACAATATTGCTAACATAAAAGTTATAGAGGGTAGTCCTGATCCCATGCCAATAATCTATACATTTTTTTCATTGTGGGGATTGATTCAATTATTATTTTGTTTTTTTTCTTGGGTGATTCTATTTAAATATAGATCTCTTTTGCCTTTAATGATTATGTTTTTTTTAATTGAATGGTCATTTAGGGTGCTAAATTCCTTTAATTCACCCCTCAATCTGGCTGAATATAAAATTGGTACAACACCAGGGGTTGAATTAGCACCATTTGTTACAGTTTTTTTGTTAATTTTATTCATAACGTCTCTATTAAAAAGGAAGTCTTGATATGAAAAAAATTATTGTTTATCTTATATTGATAGTTTTTGTAATTGCTGGAATTTTATTTTTTTTGAGTAGAGTGCCGGCTGTTCAAGATGCTTTATTTCAGAGACTAGCTCAAACTTTAATAAGTACAGCGCCGAACGTCTTTCCAGAGGAAGACTCATTGTCTGCCTTAGTATGTGGTTCAAAGTCACCTCTGCCACATCCAACCAGAGCTGAAACATGTGTAATGATTAAAGCAGGAGATGAAACTTTCATCTTTGATGTAGGAAATAGGAGTATCGATAATTTAAGAAACTGGAGAATTCCTTTAGATCAATTGAATGCAATCTTTATTTCTCACCTTCATTCAGATCATATCGCTGAGCTTCCAGAAATACATATGTGGAGCTGGGTAGGTACAGATAGGCAGTCTAAACTGAAAGTATACGGCCCTGTAGGAGTAAATCAGGTACTCAGAGGCTTTACAGAAGCTTTTTCACTAGACTGGAAATATCGAAATGATCATCATGGAGATAAATTTGCTCCTTTAGAGACGGCAGGTTTTAGTGGATTTGAAATTACTGACTTTACTTCTCCAGTATATCAATCAAAGGGTATAAAAATTTCAGCTTTTCTAGTTGATCATAGTCCAATTGATCCATCTTTAGCCTATAAGATTGAATATAAAGGAAGATCTATTGTTTTAAGTGGAGATACTATTTATTCAGAGGCTGTCTTAGAAAATTCTAGAAATATTGATGTCTTATTTCATGAAGCTTTTCATAAAGGAACTTTAGATATGATGTATAACGCTCTTCCTGAGAATTCCTCATCTAGGATTGCGCTTGTAGATATACAAAATTACCATACCAATACTGTTGAAGTTGCGAATCTAGCGAAAGAAGCAAATGTTGGCCATCTTGTTTATTACCATTTAATACCTGCCCCAAGGACTAATTTAGTTGCAGATATTTTTACGAGAGGAATAGATGATATTCTTACAAATTGGACTTTATCTGAGGACGGAACAATGGTTATATTACCTGTAGATTCGAAAGAAATTATTATTACGTCAATTAACTAGGAGAGTTATGAAAACAAAAATTACTGAACTTTTTGATATAGAGCATCCAATTATTCAAGGTGGAATGCACTATGTTGGTTTTGCCGAATTGGCAGCTGCTGTATCGAATGCTGGTGGCTTAGGAATAATCACTGGTCTTACTCAGGGTACTCCAGAAAAGTTAGCAAATGAAATAGCTAAATGTAAGGATATGACCGATAAACCTTTTGGTGTGAATTTAACTTTTCTACCTTCGTTAACACCGCCAGACTACCCAGGCCTTATTAAAGTTATTATTGAAGGTGGAGTTAAAATAGTAGAAACAGCTGGAAGGAGTCCAGCTGAATATATGCCTGCCTTAAAAGACGCTGGAATTAAAGTTATTCATAAGTGCACATCGGTAAGACATTCTTTGAAGGCACAAAGTGTTGGATGTGATGCCATTTCAGTTGATGGATTTGAATGTGGAGGACATCCAGGTGAGGATGATATTCCTAATTTCATTTTATTACCAAGAGCAGCTGATGAGTTAGAAATTCCTTTTGTAGCATCTGGAGGAATGGCGGATGCTAGGAGCTTAGTTGCGGCAATGGCCTTAGGGGCAGAAGGCATGAATATGGGCACAAGATTCATAGCAACTGAAGATGCTCCTGTTCATGAAAACGTTAAAAAAGCTATCGTGAATGCAACTGAGTTAGATACAAGATTGATTATGAGATCTCTCACAAACACCGAAAGGGTGCTAACAAATCCCGCAGTTGATAGATTGATGGAAAAAGAAAAAGCACTTGGAGAAAAGTTAACTTTCTCCGATATTGTTGATGAAGTTGCTGGAGTTTATCCCACAATCATGATGGATGGTGATATGGATGCAGGAGCTTGGTCTTGTGGTATGGTTGCAGGCCTTGTTTATGATATCCCTAGCGTAAAAGAACTCATAGATAGAATAATGAGTGAAGCTGAAGAAATAATTCAATCCAAACTCAAACAAGCTGTTTAATGAAGTTTGTAAATAAAGTAATGCCAAATGATGATCAGATGGCAGAATTCCTTGAGTCTGGAAATGACGAACCAATTTATATGGTTAATCTTCTCAAGTTCAAGGATAAGGCAGAATATCCAGATAAGAGAGAGACAGACTTATCAGGCAAAGAGGCTTATGCAATATATACAAAAGAGGTACAACATCATCTAGCAAAAGTAGGAGGTAAAGGTATTTTTGGAGCTGAAGTTAAGAGATTGATGCTGGGAGAAGTAGATGAGCTTTGGGATTCTGTTGCTATAGCTAAATATCCAAATAGAAAAGCAATGTTAGATATGATTTCCGATCCAGATTATATAAAAAGCGCTCAACACAGAGTTGCTGGATTAAAAGGGCAGTTAAACATCGAAACAGTTCTTCCCTTAGAGAATGACTAAATTAAATAAATCATACCTATTTGTCCCATTAGTAATTATTTTATTATCATGTGGTGGAGGAGGTGATGGAGGTATTGAACCACCGTCTGATGGAGGAAATCCAATAAGTAATTCAGGTTCTTCAACTTCTTCAGCCTGCACTGCTAACAATATAACTTCTCCAAATATCTCCTTTTCAAGATCTCTTGATCCACTAACTCAACCTATATCAAGTAATCAATATCCTCCTTATGACAAAATTATTGATTATGAAGGAATAATTTTTGCTGGAATGGATGATGTTAGTAATGATTTTGTATACAAAGTTGCTCAAACATACAGAGAGCTTCTTGGTGGAGACGATGGAATGAAATCATCTTGGACCGCAGATCTTATTAATAAAATGGACGATAAAAGCGTCCTCCAGAGGATTATCTACGGCGAATACGATGATTATTCCGGGGATCGAGCTTTTGATGAAAGAAATTATCCAGGATTTGACAATACTCACGACAATAATCCTAACGTTGATGTAATAGGGGAGAGTAAACCTATTGATAAATCAGGCCAAGTTAATGAAGTCATAGAACATATTCTTCATACGATTACTGTCCTTGGATTTAATTATATATTTCCAGAAAAGTATTCTTATACAAATGCATGTTCAGATGTTTATTTAGCAATGCAAGAAGCTATATCTGAAGGCTATTATGATATTTCTTCATATGATGATATTAAAAATGATACTGAAATCTATGGAAGAATAATTGTTCAAGAATTTGCTTACTGGATGATTATTACTGGATGGGATATTAAGAAAGATCTTCTTCCAAATTCTGCACCTGAGTGGACAGTTAATAATGCATCAGAAATGCAATCTGTTTTACCCTTGTCTCATGCATTGTATGAAGAAACAGTAAAAGACATATTAAAAAATCCTACTTCAGAATTTTTACTTAGTTTATTTCCAAGAACTTAAACTTGGAGATAATTAATTTAAAAATTAATCAAGACATAGAAATAGTTTCATCATTCTATGAAATCAATCAACAACAAGTTCCTAAAGTTGGATCTGTATCTTTACAAGAATTTATAAATTTAATAAAAATATCAGATATTTCCTATGGATTTATAAAGAAGGGTATATGTTTGGGTTTTGTCATCTGTCTTAGAGAAAACACCAATTATCAATCAATCAATTATAAATTTTTTCAAAAAAGACATAATAAATTTTTTTATATTGATCGTATTGCAATAACCAATGAACATCAGTCTTCAGGTATCGGAAGTACTCTCTATAACAAATTATTTTCAATTAAAGATAAATTTAATATACCGATATGTGCAGAGGTAAATATTGATCCACCAAATGAGTCATCTATTAATTTTCATAGGAAACATGGATTTTCTGAAATCACTGAAAGCACTATAAAAAAAGGGTATTCGGTTGTTTATATGGAGTTTAGTTGATATATTTTACTTTACATAATATATATTATACGAATATATAGAAATCTAATTAATAGCTACGTTTAAAGAATTGACCACTTCCCCTGTATGTGAAGTTAATTCCATAACTACTTCGTCTTTAAATATACGTACAACACCAAAGTTAGCTTTTCGGTAAGTTGAACCTATCCTCAGTGGACCTTCCTCCTCTGTATTAAATGGTATTGGAAGATTCAATGAACTAGATGTAAATTCATAGATATTTTTATTACCAGCTGTCTTAAACTGATAAAAACCACCTCTGTGTCTATCTCCAGACAGTATGAAAAAATTGGATACATTAGATTCATCTATGAGATTAAAAATTCTTGATCTTTCCAAGGGAAACTTATCCCATGATTCCCAACCGTGCCCTAAACTCAAAATCTGTAAACTAGATAAGATAATTTTTATATTACTATCTACTTTCAATTTATCCTTTAGCCAACTCCACTGTTTTTTACCTAACAATGTCTTTTCAGGATTGAAATCTTCTACATATCTCTCTTTTCCTTCTTTATTGAATTCATCAGTTAATTTCCATTCAGATTTAAACGTTCTGTTATCTAAAAATATTAAATGAATTTTCAGACCATTTTTTTTAACCATTTTATCGAAATAGAGTCCATCTCTTTGTCTGCGCGGATCGTTCTCAGGAATTTGCCAAGTTTCTAAGAAAAGTTCTTTTGCTCTGTCTTTGTAACGATAATTTGAACCACCATCGTTTAATCCAAAATCATGATCATCCCAGATAAACTCTGTACTTACATTTTTTAAAAAATCTTCTAAATTATTGTATTGTTGTTTATAAGTTCTGATAAGTTTATCTAATTCTCCATCTTCTTGATCTCCATATACGTTATCTCCAATGAACATAAATAGGTCTAATTCTTTCTTTTCTATTGTATTAAAAATAGCCATGCTTCGGTCTTGATGAAGACAAGAGCCAAAACCTAAAGTAACTATCTCTTGGTTTGCATATAAATTAATTGAAATAAGAACAGAGAGAAGAAAATGAGTAATTTTCATTAAATGATCATAGACGATAAGGAAAAATAGTAAATTGAAAACTACTTTAATTTATTAAAAAAAATAACTTATACTTAATTCATAAGAAGGAGAAAATTATGGAAATGATATTAGGATTTATCTTACTCTTGGCCTTATTTCAAATTTGGCTTATTCCAATGATGTTAAATTCAAAAAACGTAAATTGGCAAATTTCTAATAGAGATAATGAGCCAGAACATCCGCCCTCTTTAATGCTTTCCAGAGCTACAAAAGCAAAAGATAACTTAAAAGAAACCCTCCCAATTTTTCTTGCATTAGCAGTTTGGTCTATTGCAGCCGAAGTAGATATTAGTGGTTTAGCAATGTGGTGGTTAATATTAAGAATAGCTCATGGAGCTTTATATATGGCTGGGATAGGTATCATAAGAACGCTAGTTTGGCTTTCTTCGATAATTATCCTTATTATGATGGCACTAGCATTAATTTAAAAAATGTACCCGAAAAAACAAATCAAAATTAAAGGGAAAGAAATGGCCTATGTTGACGAAGGTCAAGGAGATCCAATAGTTTTTTTACATGGCAATCCAACCTCTTCTTATTTGTGGAGAAATATAGCACCTCATGTGGAAGGATTAGGAAGAATAGTAATACCTGATCTCATTGGTATGGGAGACTCGGAAAAACTAAACAATGAAGATGATCCAGGATACAAATATCATGGACAATATGATTATCTAACCACTTTATTGGAAGAAATAAATCTTGGAAATGAAATTCATTTAGTTATCCATGACTGGGGATCTGCTATGGGTTTTCAATTTGCAAGAGAAAATTCTGAAAGAATAAAATCCATAACTTTCATGGAAGCAATTGTAATGCCTATGACCTGGGATCAATGGCCCGAAATGGCAAGAAAAATCTTTGGTCTCTATAGATCTGAAGCAGGTGAAGAACTTATTCTTGAAAAGAATTATTTCGTAGAGAAGATTTTATTTCTAGATGCACCCAATCTTTCTGAAGATGATAAAAATGAATATAGAAGACCTTTTGTAAACGATGGTGAGGATAGACGCCCTACTCTCACATGGCCAAGACAAATTCCTCTAGAGGGAGAACCTCCTGAGGTTGTTGATGAAGTACAAAAAAATGCTAATTTCCACAAAGATTCTGATATTCCTAAACTTTTCATTAATGCAGATCCAGGATCAATCCTCATTGGTGATCAGAGAGAATTTGTTAGGAGCTGGAAGAATCTTACAGAAGTAACAGTAAAAGGAAATCACTTTATTCAGGAAACTTCTCCTGATCAAATAGGAAAAAATTTAGCTAACTTCTTAGAGTCAATTGGTTAGAAATTTTAGGTTTACATTTCTGTGTTTCCTTTTTTTTTCTAATTTTATTTTTCCATATCAAAAGCCAAATATTGTCATCATTGTTTCTGATGATTTGGGTTGGGGTGATGTTTCATATCATGAAAGTATTATTCCAACTCCGAACATAGATAGGTTTGTAAATGAAGGCATTGAGTTAAATAGATTTTATTCAAATCCAATATGTAGTCCAACAAGAGCATCGTTGATGACAGGATTGGAAGCATTATCTATTGGGATTCTAAGACCAATAGGTAATCCATCAACAACTTCAGTAGGGCTGCCACTTGAGTACAAAATATTACCTGAATACTTTAAAGAGGTAGGTTATGGAACTTCATTAGTTGGAAAATGGCATTTGGGAATGAGTTCAGAAGAATATCTACCAGGCCAAAGAGGATTCGATACGACCTATGGCTTTATGAACGGAGGAATTGATTATTTTAAACATACAATGTCTGGAAGGCTTGATTGGCATAAAAATGGTAATCCTTTAAGAGAAGAAGGTTATTCAACAGAACTCATAGCCGAAGAAGCAATTAAAATCATTCAGAATAAACAAAGTAATAAACCTCTTCTTTTATATGTTGCTTTTAATGCCCCGCATACACCTATTCAAGCTCCATATGAGGAAATTGAAAAATTCAATTACATTGATGATCCCAAAGAAAGAATCTATGCAGCAAATGTAAGTATTCTTGATAAACAAATAGGAAGAGTCATAAACGCAATAAAAGATAATGGTCTTTCATCAAATACTCTTATCCTTTTTTTTAGTGACAACGGGCCAGTATTTGATATAGATCCTGTAGGTGCTGTAATTGTTCCTGATCTACTAGATGCAAAGGGAAGTACTGGAGGATTAAAAGGGAGTAAAGGATCAGCATATGAAGGTGGCATTAGAGTTCCAGCGTTTATGATGTGGGAAGGAAAATTCAAAAAAGAATCTTCAGATCAATTTTTTTTCATTCAAGATGTTCTGCCAACCTTATTGAGTGCAGCTGATATAAGTTATGAGAGTAACTTATTTGAAGGAACCAGTAGATGGAATTCTTTAAGCCAAAGAAAAATTATTAAACCAAAAAATTCTGTAGTAGCTTCAAACGTTGCTTTTGAGGAGATTGCTTTATTCAACGAAGATTGGAAGCTTTATTTTAAAAAAGGTCCAGCTGGAAGCAATTCGGTAAATTACTATGAATTATTCAATATTTTAGAAGATCCTTATGAAACGAAGGACTTATCAAAAGATTTTCCAGATATATTTAATTTTATGAAAGAAACATTAAATACAATTCCAAAAAGAAATCTCCAAGGTTATATAGATGCGAGTTATCTTTATTTACATGGAGATAGAATGTTGGCAGAAGAAACAAATTCCCCTTGGTTAGATTATGATTTTGAAATAATTGATAAGCCCCCTTCTCTTGTTGGTGCATTAATTTTTATTTGGATTTTATTTTTAGCAAACAAAATAAGTGTACTTTCGATATTGATTTTTATCTTTATTATTAGTTTTTTTATCTTCAGAAGAGTAAGACGTGGATAAAATAGGTAAGCAAAGTTTCAAAGTGATGGATACAAATGAGAAATGGATTTTGTATCATAATTGTTTTTCACTTTGTTCTCGAAAAGTGCGCTTTTGTCTTGAAGAATTAGGAATTGAATACAAGGAAGAACATATAGATCTTATTGAAACTGGTAAATATGAAGTTGCTTCTAAAAAATTCTTAAAAATAAATCCTGGAGCTACAGTTCCTGTTTTACTTCATGAAGGCTATCCAGTTTATGAGTCTCATGAACAAATTTATTATTTATCAAAGATGACAGCTAATCATTCAATAATTCCATCATTAGAAGAAGAAAAATTAATGGATTATTGGGTTAAAAAATCTTCTATGGTTGGAGATCCCATGGAAAATCAAGATATATATGCTGGAAACTGCATAGGTGCATTAACATTTCCCCTTTTTGCTTCAATGATTAAATATATCAACATTAATAAAATATTAATTGGGTTGATTAATCATCCGCTTAAAATAAGAGTTATTCTATTTATTATTTTAAAAGTATTTGGTTATAAAGCATTTTCTAATGTTTCACCATTAAGAAAATTAATTAAAACATCCCTTAAAAATATTAATATTCATCTAAAGAATTTAAACGATCATCTTCATGAAAATAATAGTGAGTGGATAGTTAATGATGTATTCACGCTTGCAGATATAAGTTGGGCAGTAATTCTTCATAGGATTGAAGAGGTTGGCTGGAGCAAAATATTATTTAAGGATAAGCCATTTCTTTCAAAATATTATGCAAGAGTAAAAAATAAAAAAAGTTTTATCAATTCTATTAATAATTACAATCATAAAATTCTTAACAAAGGCGTAAAAAATCTAAAATTTAAATCTAAAAGTGATAGAAACCTTAGTTCCCTTTTTAATGATCTTTAAAATACATTTACGTTGAATAAAAAAAATACCCGATGAAATCGGGTATTTTTAAAACGAGCTATGTTTATCTTTCGTTTGGATAAGCTTTAACAAATTGAGCCATCCTAGTTTGGACATTTGTTCTAATGTCCTCTACCTTGTTTAGATACGTCTGATAAGCTCTTGAGCTAAAAGCTGTCTTCATTGAATCAGTAAGTTCAGTCATAGAAGTAGATCCAAGAAAGATCATATGTGTCTGATATTTATTACCAAACATGATTCTATTAATTCCAAAAGAACCAACACTTTCCTGTGATTCCATGAATGTTTTCCAAGCATTCAGATAATCAGCTTCCTCACCAGATTCAACTTTAATATCAACATTGGCAAATACAGTATCGGTAGTCCAATCACCTGATTCTAGAACTAACTCCGAAACATAATTATAGTATTTTGGAGAGTTTGAAAAACCATCCAAAGAATCAATCATTTGAGCTGAATCAGCGCAACTACCAAAAATAGATCTTCCTAATAACATTTTGTCGTAATCATCATATGTAACCAAAATCAAATGAGAATGAGAGCCGCCACCAATTGCATAAAGCGCAACATTTACTCCTGATTGCTCCCTCCAATTGTCTGCACATGAAGAAACATCAAATTTATCAACAGCACCAACAAAAGAAATAGGATCTGTAACATCAAAATAATGGAATTCTGCTACCAGGCTTCCTGGTTTTATACCGTGATCGTCAGATATTAGATTTATAGTAAAAAATACAAATAAAAACGAAAATAAAATTTTTCTCATAAATTTCTCCTTAAATTTTTATTAATTATGAATGAAATGGGATCAAATATTAATAATTTTTAAAAATAAATTGATTGGATTTTTAGATCGACTTTTGATAAATCTTTTTCCAAGTTTTCTAGAAATAAGTGTAATTTTAGATCGTCATAATTATCTAACCTTGATCTCTCACATTTTTTTATGATTTTGGAATTCATTAAAAGTAGTTTTTTACTTTTGGGTAAATTCTTTAAGCACTCTTCTATGATCAATAAAGCCCTATAGACTGATCTTGGAAAGCTATCATTTTTTAACAGAAATGAAATTACTTCTTCTCTATCTGCCTCGCCTTTAGAAACTTTTCTAAAAGCATCTTGTGCAGATAATGTAGTCAACATACTTAACCATTCCATTGTAGAGAAATCATGAGTTTGTTTTTCGCTTTTAGAAATACAGAGACAATCAATTATTCTAGAAATCATATCAGTCCGCTCTATGAATCTTCCTAATCTTATGAATTCAAACTCATAACCACGAGAAAGGTTATTATTTATTGCTCCAAAAAATCCTTGAGTCATTGAAACAATCTGGGTTAAGTGGTGAAGCTTTTTTCTTTTATGAATTTTTGAAATCTTTTTACCGACTACATGATCATAGAGTTCATTAAGTTTAATATTTGCTGATTTAGGTAAATCGTCTTTTATAGTTTCAATATTATATTTTGACATTTCAAGGCAATTATTAAGTGAGCTTAAGTTCCTTGAATCCTCAAAAAGAAAATTTAATACATTGTTCTCATTATATTTCTTATATTTATTCTCAAAGAGATCGTTAATATCCAAAGTATCAATTAAGGGCTTCCAATTAAGCGAATGATCATCTGGAAAATCAAGAATTAGTTCTAAGTTAACATCTATCATTCTTGCTATATTTTCAGTTCGTTCAATATATCTAGCTAGCCAATATAAATGTTTAGCACTTCTACTTAACATTATGCATCCACGACCCAAGTATCCTTACTTCCGCCGCCTTGAGAAGAATTCACAACTGTTGAACCCCTCTTTAAGGCTACTCTAGTTAGTCCTCCAACGGTTACATATGTTTCTTTCCCTGAAAGTATGAAAGGTCTTAAATCTAAGTGACGCGGAAAAATAGAATCTTTCCTGAATGTTGGAGTAGTTGATAAAGATATGAGTGGTTGTGCAACAAAGTTTTTTGGATCCTTCAAAATATTTTTTTTAATTATAGAACGGTCATCTTTTTTAATATTTCTACCGATGACAATTCCATATCCACCAGATTCAGCGACTGGCTTAAAAACCATATTCGTAAAATTTTCAAAAGCATAATTTCTGTCTTCTTTATTTTTAAGTATAAAAGTCTTGATATTCGGTAATATTGGATCCTCATTCAGATAATACTTAATCATATCGGGTACGTAAGTATATACCGCCTTATCATCTGCAATTCCGCATCCAGGTGCGTTTACAATTGCTACATTTTTATTTTTCCAGGCTTTTATTAGTCCTTTTACTCCAATTACGCTTTTAGAATTTCCAACATCTGGATCTAAAAAGTCATCATCTACCCTTCTGTAAACCACATCTACTTTTTGAAGGCCTTCAATTGTTTTTTTATAAACAACATTATTCTTTACTATCAAGTCAATGCCTTCCACTAAGTCAATTCCCATTTGTTGAGCGAGGTAGGAATGCTCATAATATGCTGAATTATATATTCCAGGAGTGAGAAGCACGATTTCTGGATTTTTTGATTTAGTAAAAGATGCTTGTACTAACGTTTCGTAGAGTTTAAGAGGATATTCGTCAATCTTTGAGACTCCATAATGAGAGAACAGATCAGGGAATACTCTTTTCATAACATATCTGTTTTCCAACATGTAAGAAACTCCTGAAGGAACTCTGAGATTATCTTCTAATACATTGAAATCTCCCTTTTCATCTTTTATTAAGTCGCTACCTGAAATATGGGCCCATGAACTATTTGGAAGCTTCAATCCCTTACAAAAATTTAAAAAGTACTTAGAGCTCAATATCATTGAACTATCCATGAGACCTTCTTTTAAAAAATTTTGATTGTTATAACAATCCTCAATAAAAAGATTTAAAGCTTTAGTTCTTTGTTTTAAGCCCTTTTCGACAAGATTCCACTCTTTCTTTTTTATAATTCTTGGAATGAAATCTAGTGGCCAACTTCGCTCTTCTGATCCTTCATCAGAATAAACTCTAAAATTAATTCCCAGAGATTTTATTGCAGATTTAGTTGCGCTATCTAACTCTTGAAGGTCATTTTCAGACAAAGATTCTAAGAAATTGCCAATTTTTTTTAAATGACCTCTAACGGTGCGCTTTGATGTAATATACTCATCAAACGATTTAGATAGCTCGTATTTAGACCATGTCAGTTTCATCTCTCTTTTACAATCTTTTCTTATCTTTAGAATATCATTCATTTAAATTTAATTATGACCTATTGTTTAGCAATTAAAATTAATGAAGGATTAGTTTTTGCTTCGGATTCAAGAACAAATGCTGGATTAGATAATATAAGCACTTATTCAAAAATGTTTACTTTCAATGTAGGAGATAGAGCTTTTGTTATTCTTACTTCGGGTAACTTATCAACCTCTCAAGCTGTATATCATAGAATCGAAAAAGATTTATCATCAAAGAATTCTTTAAAGAGTCTGAATACTTGCTCAGATATTGAAGAGGTTGCATCTTATATTGGTGAGCTAAATATTGAGTATCAATCTAAAGCTAGTGAAAACCTAAATCAAAGCTCGCCAATGCTTGGATCTTTTTTTATTGTTGGCGGTCAAATAAAGGGACAAGATCCAAATTTGTTATTGGTTTATCCGGAAGGTAATTTTATTTACATGTCTGATGACCAACCCTACTTGCAAATAGGTGAAATAAAATATGGAAAACCAATTTTAGATAGAATGATTTATCAAAATATTTCACTTGGAGATGCTGCTCGAGTTGCACTATTATCTTTAGATTCAACTATGAGATCAGATCTCACCGTTGGACCACCAATAGACTTGGTTGTATTTAAAAAAGATGAAATTAATTTAAATTTTCAAGAACAATTAAAGCTAGATTCACCGTTCTTTAAAGAATTATCTGATATTTGGGCAGAACAGATTGATAAAGGTGTAAGAAAGTTACCTAAATTCCACTGGGAAAAAAATAATTAAAAAAATACCCGCTCAGAGGCGGGTATTTTAATAATGATTTATATAAAGGTCTTATTCAACAAACTCTTCCATAGTCAAAGCAGAGTCATAAACTGCTGCATTCACAACGAGTTCTGAGCCTTTCCATTCAACTACATCGCCCATGTCAACAAGCCACTTATTAAAAACAGGATCAGTAGCTAACTTATCTTGCCAACCTTCCATTTCTTCAACAGTTTCAAATCCAACTGTGAATGCGTGAGAAGTATCACCATTTCCATAAGTATTTTGTGAAAGTCCTAGCTGTCCAGGAAAACCATCCATAGATGCCATCATTTTGTTGGTTAGATTAACGACTTTTCCTGCATCAGTTGCATAAAAATTGTGAACCTCCCAGACTCTATCATCATTAGAAACATCTCCCCACGTGGTGACAAAGGTATGCATTAAATCTGATGTAGCTTCAGAATTTTGCGATAAAGCTCCAAAAAACTCTTGAGATGCTCTATTAGTAGGATCAAGAGATTTAGTTTGAAACACAGATGCATCAGTCATGCTTGGAAATAACCACACTAAGGAATGTGTTGCAGGATTTTCTCCATTGGATACATATACATTTAAGTGAACAGAACCATTAAAATTATTTTTTACAAAATCACTTTTCATGTATCTGTCTGTCGCAGCCGCAATACTTGCAGCTTTAATTGGATCATCTACTTTTATTTGAAACTCTGCCCAAATAGGAGCAGCGTAAGAATAAGAAGAGACGATTAAAGAAACTAAAATTAATAGTTTTTTCATAATTAATATCTCCTATATTAAAGAATTAATTATGAACTAAATTTATTAATTGAGTAACAAAAGAATTATTCTAAATCTTTAAAATTTGGTTTTCTTTTTTCAATAAATGCAGTGACACCCTCTTTAAATACTTCACCGTCACATAAAACTCTTTGCGTGTCTCTTTCGTAATCTAATTGCTCATTCAAAGTATTTTTTAGAGCTGAATCATGAGCTTTCACTATTGCTTTTAATCCAGTTATGGAACCATTTGCTAATTGAGAAGCTAAACTAATTGCTTCTTGAATTAAAGTATCATCTGGAAAAACAGACCAAATAAGTCCCCAATCTAATGCTTGGCTAGAACTTATATCTTCACCTAATAATGCCATACCGTTAGCTCTTGCTCGTCCAATCAAATTGGGAACTAACCATGAAGCCCCTACATCAGAAATGATTCCAAGCTGAGGGCCAAAAACTAATTTAAATTTTGCAGATTCAGAAGCAATTATTAAGTCGCCACATAAAGCAAGACCAACGCCGCCACCAGCACAAATACCATTTAATGCATTTACTACAGGCTTAGGGCAATTTACAATTTTTTTAACCAAGGGATTAAATCCAATCTCCATAGCATTGGCAGTAGCTTCTCCAGGAGACCAACTTGGATCAGTTGGCCATCCGCCAGCTGCTAAATCAGCACCGCTACAAAAACCCCTTCCTTCACCGATAAGGATTACTGACCTAATAGATTTGTCATGATAAATATCATCAAATGCATCGATTAGAGAATCTACAAGATCTTTATTTAAACTATTGAGAACTTCAGGTCGATTCAAAGTTAAAAGCCTTACTCCATTATCAAGATTTTTTATCTTTAATACTTCTTGCATATCTTAATCTCCCTTAAATATGTGCGTGAATTGTGATGAATTTTCAAAAAAATAACATTATTTTGATATCAATGATATATGTTATATTTTATTAATAAATAGGAGATTTTATGAAAAAATTAATTTTTCTTTTTGTGTTTTTAGGGTCATCTTTTTTAATGGCACAAGAGAGACCTTTTCAAGCATTTTTTGGGATCAAAACAAGTAACCCTTTAGCAGTTGTATCAGCTATGGATGATTTGGCTGCAGCAAACTGTCCTGGAACATCATCAGCGAGGCTTATGAATGAACTTTTTAACGGTGGTGAGGAGACAACTCATACCATCATAATCACATATCCAGACAAGATGTCATACATGATGTGGGCTAATAATTTTACATCTTGCCCAGCTGCTGGAAAATTCTTACAAACTATGAGTGAAATTTCTGAGCAAACATTTCAATTTATGGGAATGCCTCTATTAACAGAGGGAGATCCTAATGGAGACCAATTCTTTCAAGTCTTTTTGATGGATGTTAGCGATCCTTCAACATATGCATCCGAATATGCAAAACTTATGGCAACAGGACAATGTCCAAGTTCATATTCACTTGTCGCAATGGGACCTGGAGCAGATATTGAAGAATATGGTACACACTTTGCTTACTGTGGCTTCAAGAATATGGATTCATTTTTAGATTCCTACATGGGAAATTCAACACCAACTGATGCATATATGGAATTTGCATCAAAGGTTGCTGATGCAAGGACTTTAAAAGCTATTAATATGAGTGCAGTTGTAAAAGACTGGTTACCTAGTCAGTAGTCTAAAGAAAGAACTATAACTAATTTCTTTTTAAGGAGAAAAGAATGAAAAAAATATTATTAATTTTAATGGTTACTTCATCTATAAATTTATTTTCAGATGATGGAACTGGCAGACATGAAATGCATGCATTTTATCAATTTGCCGTAACTAATCCGCCTCAAGTAGTTGAGGCAATGGATGAGTTTTATGCATCAGATTGTGGAAAAAAATATCCAGCTGATGTTGTCTTGTTTGACGATGCTTTTAATGGAAGCAGTCCATCCACACACTTTTTTATAAATTCATATGAAAGTATGGAAGATTATGAAGTGGGTCAGGCTCTAGTAGCTACATGCCCTGCAGCAGCTGCTTTTTTTAGCAAGATTTTACCTGTAGCAACTCCCGTTTCAGAATTTGTTACCTTTCAGGCTTTAGAGGTAGGAGATTGGACAAAAGATAGGGCTTTTATGAGATTTGATCTTAAAGTTGAATCTGGAAAAGCAGGAGATTATTTGGAAGAATTTATCGAATTAGCTAACTCAAATGAGAATGAACTTACTAGTTCGTATGGTTTAAATGCTGTTATTTATGGGTCTACAGAATTCACTCATTTCATCTATATAGGTGGAAGTGATTTTGCATCTCTAACTAAGAATCAAATGGCACAATCCCAATCAGATGCGCAAGCTAAATTCTTAAAAAAAGTTAAAGGTATGAGAGAAGTAGTAAATATATCTTATGGTTCACCAATTAAGGCCTGGTTGAAAAGATAAACATTTCTCAAAAAAAAAGAGAGGTTAAGCCTCTCTTTTTTTTAATTTTTCAGTTCTTAGGAATATAAAAAAACTTAAAGTAGCTAATGAGCAAAGAATATGCCAAATTCCATGAGCTTGTATATACGAATCAGGATTACATAAAGGTTGGTCCGGGTATCCTTGAAGCCAAACAATGAAAGCTGATATATAGAGAATCATGCCAATAAAAAACCAAGAATATTTTCTTTCGTATGTTGGTTTTGATTTACATAATAATCCTGGAAGCCAGAAAAAAGCTATCCACCAAAATTGATCTAAATTATTGAATATTTCTGAAGGAAAAATTCCAAATATAGCTGCAACTAAAAATCCAATAAAACCAGAAAAGAATCTCATTCTTTGACTCCAGAATCTAAATAAAAATTCAGAAACTATCCAAACTCCTATAGAGACTCCATAAACGCTGAAACCAATACCCATTCCATCTCCTAGGAACCACCTTCCAAGACCATAGGCAAAGACAATTCCTGCATAGGTTTTAAAAAATGTACTCGTACTCCAATTAGCCATGAGCTTGAAGTTGTAGAGCCAAGGGATAATGATGTACATGACCATACTTAAGTTATCTGCCCAACCGCCCCATTCAGTATGTGTACCGTGCATTAAAAAAGATCCAGGTCCTAAGAAAATAGCAGCAGAGGCATATAAGATGGCAATAGGGGTGAAAGTATGAAAGGTATTTATATTATTCTTATCTCTATGCAGAACATGAAACATCATCAAGCCAGTTACCATGAATGCTAAATTTGTCAGAGTATTAACGGGCTCTCTAAAGATACTATCGCTTACCTTTTCACACCAACGAGATGCTTCTCCAACTACCATGCCTGGTTCAAGAGAAATGGATATTCCTAGGTAAGCAAAAAGACCATATAAAAAAAGAAATAAAAAGCTAGAAAAATAAGCAAGACGTAAGGCCATAAATAATTATATAGCCATTAAGTCTTGTAAATTAGAATTTGTTTACGGAGTTCTCATGACCTCAGGTGGAGTACACTTGAGGATAGAAGTAGTATTAAGTTCTTCTAGTACTAGTTTGAGTTTTCTATATTCAGAAACTTCAGGATTTAAACCTACTGAGCTTATTCCTATGAAGCTTGTTCCTATCAATGGATCATGTTTTGTTAGACCGTATGTTGAAAAACTAGTACTTCTATTTGCATTTTCAACTACCTTTTCTGACAAGTTGCTAATCAAGTTAGAAATTCTAATTCTATTAGCCTGCATTTCAGAACAAGATAAGGATTGAATGTCTAAAGGATAGTGCAATGTTTCGTCATTAATCGCGCCTTTACCACCATTTTGATCTATAAAATCGTCTAGCATAATCGATGCGGATGAATAAGTTGTGACGTTTG